>JAHWYA010000434.1 GCA_020028115.1 Anaeromyxobacter sp. | reverse complement strand
GGTCGCGGCGCGGAGCCACCGCGGCTCAAGCTCGAGGCGCTTCGGGTCGCCGTTCACCTCCACCGCGCCGCGCGAGGCGGCGAGCGCGTCGAGGACCTCCTCGACGCGGCACGCGAAGGGCTCGCGGTCGAGGAGGAGCCGCCCGAGGGCGTGCCCCCAGATCTTGAAGATCGGGAGCGACATGCAGCGGACGAGGCGCCGCGTCATCTGCTCCTCGTCCATCTTCATGCGCGAGTGGACCGAGGCGACGACGACGTCGAGCCGCTCGAGGACGTCGTCCGGGTAGTCGAGCGCGCCGTCCTCGAGGATGTCCGACTCGGTCCCGCGGAGGAGCCGGACCTTCACCGTCTCCTGCACCCGGGCGATCTCCTCCCACTGCCGCTTCATCCGGTCGACGTCGAGCCCGCCCGCGTACCCCGCCGTGCGCGAGTGGTCGGTGACGGTCAGGTACTCGACGCCGAGCGCGTCGGCGGCGCGCGCCATCTCCTCGAGCGAGGCGCGGCCGTCGGACCAGGTGGTGTGGCAGTGGACGAGGCCGCGGACGTCCTCGATCCGCACGAGGTCGGCGGGCACGGCCCCGGCGAGCGCCGCCTCGACCTCGCCCGCGTCCTCGCGCAGCTCCGGCGGGACGTAGCCGAGGCCGAGCGCGGCGTAGAGCGCCTCCTCCGTCGCCACGGGCACCTTGCCGCCGCCGTCGAGCCGCTCGAGCCCCCACTCCGACAGCGTGTAGCCGCGGTCGCGGGCGAGGCCGCGGAGCTTCACGTGGTGCGCCTTCGAGCCGGTGAGGTGGTGGAGGAGCGTCGCGAAGTCCTCGGGCGGCACCACCCGCAGGTCGACCTGCAGGCCGGTGGTGAGCCGCACGGTGGTCTTGGTGTCGCCGCGCGCGAGGACCTCGGCGACGAGCGGGTACTCGGCGAGCCGCGTCGAGAGCGCCGCGGGGTCGCGGGAGGCGGCGACGACGTCCACGTCGGCGACCGTCTCGCGAAGCCGCCGGGCCGAGCCCGCGAGCTCGACCCGCTCCGCCGCGGGCGCGCCGCGGAGGTGCGCGAGGAGCGGCTCCGCCTGGAGGAGCGCCTCCGCGAGGAGCACCCGCTTCTCCGCCGCGCGGGTGCGCACGAGGCGCACGCCCTCGAGGATCCGCGCCTCGGTCCGCTCGCCGAACCCCTTCACGCCGCGGACGCGCCCCTCCAGGCAGGCGCGCTCGAGGTCGTCGAGGTTGCGGAGCCCGAGCGCGGCGATCAGGGTCGCGGCCTTCTTCGGGCCGAGCTCGGGGACCTGCACGAGCTCGAGGGTGCCGGGCGGGTGCGCGGCGCGCAGCCGCTCGAGGACCTCGGTCGTGCCGGTCCGGTGGAGCTCCGCGATCTTCCTCGCGAGGGCCTCGCCGATCCCCTTCACCTCGAGGAGCCGGTCCGCCGCGACGAGCGCGCCGAGGTCCTCGGCGAGCCCCAGCACCGCGCGGGCGCCGTTCTCGTAGGCCCTCACCTTGAACGGGTTCTCGCCCTCGAGCTCGAGCAGCCCCCCGATCTCCCGCAGCGCGCGGGCCACCCCGAACTTGTCCAGCATCGGGCCGTTATATAGGGTCCGGCCGGGTCCGCGGCGACACGGCGGAGGAGGTCACGCGATGGGGCACGAGGAGCACCGCCACGAGGCGCCACGATCGCTCAGGTTCTTCGTCGTCACCGCGTCGGACACGCGCGGCGAGGCCGAGGACGAGAGCGGCGCCTACCTCCGGGAGGAGATCGCCGCCGCGGGCCACGCGCTCGCGGGGTACCGGATCGTGAAGGACGAGCCGGCGGCCCTCCGCGCCGCCCTCGACGCGGCGGCCGCGGCGGGGGCCGAGGTCGTCGTGGTGAACGGCGGCACCGGCATCGCGGGGCGAGACCGGACCTACGAGGCGGTCGCGGCCGTGCTGGAGAAGCGGCTCGACGGCTTCGGCGAGCTCTTCCGCATGCTCTCGTACGCGGAGATCGGGGCCGCCGCGATGCTCTCGCGCGCGGTGGCGGGCGTCTGGGGCGGGCGCGCCGTCTTCTCGGTCCCCGGCTCGCGCGCCGCCGTCCGCCTCGCCTGGGAGAAGCTCATCGGCCCGGAGGCGGGGCACGTCGTCCGCGAGCTGCGGAAGGACGCACGATCGCCATGACGATGACGCGCCGGAGCTTCCTCGCCGCCGGCCTCGGGCTCGCCGCAGGGCAGGCCCTCGGGGAGGGCGGCGGCGCGGTGGACGGGCCCGGCACCATGGCGACCCGGCCGATCCCGCGGACGGGCGAGCGGGTGCCGGTCGTCGGCCTCGGCACCTGGCGCACCTTCGACGTGGGCGACTCGGAGGCGGAGCGCGCGCCGCGCCTCGAGGTGCTGCGCCGCTTCCTCGCCGGAGGCGGGCGCGTGATCGACTCGTCGCCCATGTACGGCGCGGCCGAGTCGGTCGTCGGCGACCTGCTCGCGGGGCTGAGGCCGGCGGGGAAGCCCTTCCTCGCCACGAAGGTCTGGACGACCGGCCGCGAGGCCGGCGAGGCGGAGATGAAGGAGTCCATGCGGCGGCTCCGCGCCGATCCGCTCGACCTCATGCAGGTGCACAACCTGCTCGACTGGAAGGAGCACCTCCCGGTGATGCGGGAGTGGAAGGCGGCGGGGCGGTTCCGCTACCTCGGCGTGACGCACTACGCCACGAGCGCGTTCGGAGCGCTCGAGGCGCTCCTGCGGACCGAGGCCCTCGACTTCGTGCAGCTTCCCTACTCCGCGGCGCGGCGCGAGGCCGAGGCGCGGCTCCTGCCGGCGGCCGCCGAGACCCGGACGGCGGTGCTCGTGATGCGGCCGTTCGAGGAGGGCGACCTCTTCCGCGCGGTGAAGGGGCGCGCCCTCCCGGCGTGGGCGGGCGAGCTCGGCGCGACGTCGTGGAGCGAGGTGTTCCTCAAGTTCATCCTCGCGCACCCCGCGGTCACCGCGGTCATCCCCGCGACCGCGAAGCCCGAGCACCTCGACGAGAACCTGCGCGGCGGCCGGGGGCCGATGCCGGACGCGGCGCTGCGCAGGCGGATGGAGCGCGAGCTCCGGTTCTGAGCGCGGCGCACGCGAACCGCGCGTGAACCCCGGCGCTCGTGCCCCGATCATGACATCGACCGGACCGGTCAATGTCGACCGGCTCCCCCGACAAATATGCGCGTTCCCTAAGATCTTGAAGTCG
>JAHWYA010000433.1 GCA_020028115.1 Anaeromyxobacter sp. | reverse complement strand
GCCCGCGGCGCCTGCGACGGCACGATGCGGCGCGACCGGCTGCGCGACGGCAGCGGCGCAGGCGGGATGGGCGGCGGCCGCGGCGGCCGCGGTGGCTGCCGCAAGTAGCGAGAGCACCTTCACCCACACGGGGCGAGGGTCCGCGAGCCGCGGACCCTCGCCCGCTGCTTCGAGGACCCCAGATGATCCCGACCGCCGTCGCCGCTTCCCTCCTCGTCGTGCTCTCCGCGAGCCCGGCCGATCTCCCGCTCGAGCTCGAGCCCATCCCGAGCTGGGAGCTCGGCACCGCCGTGGGCGGGGGCTGGGACTCGAACCCCCTCGGCGCGCCGTCGGCGGCGGGCTCGAGCTTCGGCTCCGCGCGCGCGTGGGTCGCGCGCCGGTTCGAGCTGTCCGCCACCGATGAGCTCCGCCTCGAGCTCCGGTACGACGGCGTCCGGTTCGACTCCGCGGGAGACGCCGACCTCGATCGGCCCGAGCTCGGGCTCGAGTGGGATCACGCCTTCGGCGAGCGGCTGCTGTTCCGCGCCCTCGCGCGCGGCGCGGTGCGCGTCCAGGGCGACCCGGCCCGGAGTGGCTGGGACGCGAACGGGCGCGCGCTGCTCCGCATCGCGCTCGCGGAGCCCGTCGGCCTGCGTCTCGGGCTCGGCTGGTTCCACCGCGAGGCGGACGACGCCGCGTACGGCGGGAGCTCGGGCCGCGCGGACGCCGGCGTCGACGTCGCCCTGTGGCGCCGCGCGTCCGCCGTCGCGGGATACGCGCTCGAGGTCGGATCCGACACCGTCTCTTCGACCTCCGGGACCTGGAGCGGGCGCCGGATGGGCGGCTCCGGTCCGGCGGGGCTCGGCACGCTGGTCGTCCGCCACACGCTCTCCGTCGACGTCCTCCAGGCGCTGCCTGGCGGCTTCTTCCTCCAGGGAGGTTACGGGTACGGCGTCGAGCGGGGCGCCGGAACCTCCGTGGAGGGCCACACGGTCCTGCTCGACGTCGGCTGGCGGCGGTGATGCGCACGCGGATCGACACCGGGTCCGTGGAGGCGACGAGCCGCCCGCGCTGCCCGTACTGCTCGCACCCGTGCCGCGCGACGAAGGGGCCGGAGGCGTGCGCCGCCTGCGCGCCGACCCTCGTGACGCTCGGCGCGGCGCGCCGCGCGCGCGGCTGACCCGCGTCAGTGCTGCATCGCGATCGCGGGCGCCGCGGTCGGCGCGGTCGCGAGGACCTCCTCGAGCACCTCGAGCGGCACGGGCTTGCCGAGGTGGAGGTCGAAGCCGGCGTTCGCGGCGCGGCGCGCGTCCTCCGGCGAGGCGTAGCCCGTCACGGCGACGAGGAAGACGCCCGAGAGCGCGGGATCCGCGCGCAGCGCCCGCGCGACCTCGTACCCGTCCATGCCGGGCAGCCCGATGTCGCAGAGGACGACGTCCGGGAGGAAGGCGCGGGCCTGCTCCACGCCGCGGCGCCCGTCGTGCGCGACCTCGACGTCGTGGTTCCAGAGCTGGAGCATCTCCCGGAGCGTCTCGGCGGCGTCGACGTTGTCCTCGACGACGAGGACACGGTGGCGCGGCATCGCGTCGGGCGCGCGCCCCGCCGTGGGGCGCCCGAGGACGGGCTGCTCGGGTGCGAGCGGGAGCCGGAGGACGATCTCGGCCCCGAGCCCCGGCCCGTCGCTCCGCGCCTCGACCGTCCCGCCGTGCAGCTCGACGAGCGTCTTGACGAGCGAGAGGCCGAGCCCGAGCCCGCCGCGCGTCCGGTCGAGGCTGCGGTCCGCCTGCACGAACGGCTCGAAGACGTGCGGGAGGACGTCCGCAGGGATGCCGATCCCGTCGTCCCGGATCCGCAGGACGGCCGTGCCGCCCGGCTCGCGCGCGAGGCGGACCTCGGCGCGCCCGCCCGGATCGGTGAACTTGGCGGCGTTCCAGAGGACGTTCCCGACCACCTGGCCGAGCCGCGTCGCGTCCGCGTCGATGGGCATCGCGAGCGCCGGCAGCGACGGCGCCAGGGTCACGCGCCTCGAGGCGAAGAGCGCCTCGTGGTCCTCGACCGCCCGCCGCACCACCTCCGCGAGGTCCACGCGATCGCGCTGCAGCTGGATCTTGCCGCGCGAGATCCGCGTGACGTCGAGGAGATCGTCGGTGAGGCGCGAGAGGTGCAGCACCTGCCGGCCGAGCGTCGCGCGGGCGTTCACGGCCTGCTCCGACTCGGGCGAGGACCGATCCAGGATCCACAGCGCGTGCCGGAGCGGCGCGAGCGGGTTCCTGAGCTCGTGGGAGAGCATCGCGATGAAGTGGCCCTTCCGCTCGTCCGAGGCGCGGAGCGCCTCGAAGGCCGCCCGCTCGTCGGCGAGCGCGCGGCGCAGCCCGACGTGGAGCGCCACCGCGGTGACGACGATGAACCCGATCCCCTTCGAGATGGACCACGAGGTCGTGTCCTCGCCCGGCGCGAGCTGCGCGAGCGCGAGGTCCGAGAGCGCGATCCACGCGGTCGACGCCGCGACGTAGAAGATGGGGATCCAGACGTGCAGCCGGACGGCGCGCCGCCCGGAGCGGACCGGGGCGTCCGGCCGTGCGCGACCACTGCGCTCGTTCGCCATGAACGCGGAACGCGGCGGACTCCCGGTTTGCTCCCGGGAAACCGGGCACGCTCGAGGTGACGGCAGCCGCCCGGGCAGGCGCGCGCTCAGCGAGCGGCGGGCTGCCAGACGCGGACCCAGTCGACCTGCATCCCCGCCCCGCTCGCCTGCCGGGCGCCGTAGCCGCCCGGCGGGACGTCGCCGGCCCAGGTCCCGTCCTCCACCTCGCAGGTGAGGTAGATCGCCTCCGGCGCCCGCGACACGCCGTCGGCGATCGTCCAGAGCTCCGCGCCGTCCACGTAGAACGTGTAGCCGCTCTCGGTCCACAGGACGCCGAAGGTGCGCCACGCGCCCTGGATCGGCGAGCCGTCCGGCAACGCCATGACGCGCTGCCGGTTCTTCCGTTCGGGCCCGTAGCCGTCCCAGTTCAGGTTCAGCGCGACCATGTCCTTCAGCGCGGTCCACCCGCCCTGGTCGGTGACGCGGTGCTCGACGACGTCGATCTCCACGCCCGCGGTGGCCGGGTCGCCCTGCGGCTCGCCGTTCGTCGGCGAGTTGAGCCAGAACGCGCACCACTGCCCGGGCGCGCCCGCGAACCGGATGCGGGCCTCGAAGTAG
>JAHWYA010000432.1 GCA_020028115.1 Anaeromyxobacter sp. | reverse complement strand
GGCCGGAGCTCGTCGCGCTCGGGCTCGCGACGATGGCGATGTCCGCGGCGAGCATCCTCTCGACCCGGAACTACACGAGGCTCATCGCGTACGCCGCGCTGAACCACGGGGGCGTCATCGCCATCGGGCTCGGCGCAGGCAAGGGCGCAGCCTACGGCGTCGTCCTCTACGCGGTGAGCAACGCCTTCATCAAGGCGATCCTGTTCCTCACCGCCGGCAAGATCGAGGCGCACTACAAGACGGAGGACCTGCGCGAGGTCTCGGGCCTCCTGAAGGACATGCCGTACAGCGGGCTCTTCTTCGCGGTCGGCACCTTCGCCCTGCTCGGCTTCCCTCCCTTCGGGAGCTTCCTCGGCGAGCTCGTCATCATGAGCGGGCTCATCGGGAACGCGCAGTTCGGCGTGTTCGCCGCCTTCTGCGCCATCCTCACGGTCACGTTCGTCGCGACCGGGCGCGCGGTGTTCCCCATGATCTGGGGCGAGCCGCGGCGGAAGGTGAACTGGGCGAGCCAGCCCGTCGCCACCGTCCTCCCGAAGCTCGTGTTCCTCTGCTCGCTCCTCGCGATGGGTCTCTACCTGCCGGCGCAGGTGAACGAGCTCTTCCGCGCGGTCGCGGCGGGGCTGGGGGGCGAATGAGCGCGGACACGCTCCTCGTGCCGGTCGCCGGCGCGACCCTCCCGGAGAAGGTCTTCTTCGACGCGCTCCGCGCGCGGCTCGCCGCCGGCGCGCGGGCGGTGACCTGGTACGGCCGGCCCGCGGACGACCCGTCGCTCGTGCTGCTGACCGCCGTGCTCGAGGACGCCGGCGCGCTCTCCGCGCTCCGCACCGAGATCTCGCGCGACCGGGGGTTCCACTCCCTCACCCGCGAGCTGCCGGCGCTGCACGTCTTCGAGCGCGAGCTGCACGAGCAGCTCGGCGTGAAGCCGCACGACCACCCGTGGCTGAAGCCGGTGCGCTTCCCGTCCGCGACCCCCGGCCAGATGGACGCGTACCCGTTCTACGCGATCGAGGGGAAGGAGGTTCACGAGGTCGCGGTGGGCCCGATCCACGCGGGCGTCATCGAGCCCGGCCACTTCCGCTTCATGTGCCTCGGCGAGCAGGTCCACCACCTCGAGATCCACCTCGGCTACCAGCACCGGGGCGTCGAGGCGGAGCTGCTCCGCCGCGACCCGCGGACGCTCGGCCCGCTCGTCGAGACCATCGCCGGCGACTCGAGCGTCGCGCACGCCTGGGCGTACGCCGGCGCGCTCGAGGCGCTCGCCGGGATCCCGGAGTCGCCGGAGCGGGCCGCGTCGCGCGCGCTCGGCCTCGAGCTCGAGCGGATCGGGATGCACCTCGCCGGCCTCGCCGGCCTCGCGACGGACATCGCGTTCCTCCAGGGGGCCGCGACGTACGGCCGGCTGCGCACCACCGTCATCAACACCTCGATGCGGGTGTGCGGGAGCCGGTTCGGGCGCGGCTGGGTCCGCCCCGGGGCCGTGCCCGCCGGCTGGGACGAGGCGACCGCCGCGACGATCTCCGCGAACCTCGCGCTCGTCGCGCGCGACGTCGCGACCGTAAACGCGCTCTTCCTCTCCGCCGCGAGCGTCCGGCACCGGCTCCAGGGAGTCGGCGCGGTGACGCGCGCGACCGCGGCGGAGATCGGGCTCGTGGGGATGGCGGCGCGCGCGAGCGGGATCGACCTCGACGTCCGCTCGCGGCTCCCCGGCGAGCCCTGGGCGTCCTCCCCGATCCTGAGCGTCGTCGAGCCGTCGGGCGACTGCTGGGCGCGCGCCCGGCTCCGGATCCGGGAGATCGACCGGTCGATCGCGTGGCTCGAGGCGCTCGCGCGGCACCCGGTGCTCTCCCGCGCCCGGACGGCCGTCGGCGCGCTCGCGCCGCGCTCGCTCGCGATCGCGGCGAGGGAGGGGTGGCGCGGCGAGGTGGTGCACGCGCTCGAGACCGACGCCGAGGGGCGCGTCCTCCACTGGCGCGTGCAGGACCCCTCGCTGCGGAACTGGCTCGGGCTCGCGCTCGCGGTCCGCGAGAACGACATCTCCGACTTCCCCATCTGCAACAAGAGCTTCGACCTCTCGTACTGCGGGAACGATCTCTGAGGAACGGGCCGAACCGATGCTCGACGCGCTCAAGGTGAGGTGGTCGCAGGGGCGGCAGTACATCGTGGACCTGCGCGCGGCGACGCCGCGGGGCTTCCGCGGGCCGCCGGCGCTCCGCGACACCGACTGCGTGGGCGGGTGCCGCGCGTGCGCCGACGGCTGCCCTGCGCAGGCCATCTCGACGGCGCCGCTCGCGATCGACCTCGGCCGCTGCGTGCTGTGCGGCGAGTGCGCGGAGGTCTGCCCGGCCGGGAAGATCCGGACGACCGGCGAGCACCGGCTCGCCGCGAGCTCCCGGGAGCACCTCGTCCTGAAGGTGGGGCAGGAGGCGCTCCCGCCGGTGGAGGTCGCGACCGGGCTGCGGCGCGCGTTCGGGCGGTCGCTGAAGCTGCGCTCCGTCTCGACCGGCGGGTGCAGCGCGTGCGAGCTCGAGCTGAACGCGCTCGGCAACGTGAACTTCGACCTCGGGCGGTACGGGATCGAGTTCGTCGCCTCTCCCCGGCACGCCGACGCGCTCGTGCTGAGCGGGCCGCTCACCCGCAACATGAGGGAGGCGCTCGACCTCGCCTGGGCCGGCATGCCCGACCCGAAGTTCGTGATCGCGTGCGGCGCGTGCACCATCTCCGGCGGCCTCTACCGCGAGGCGGAGGCGCTCGACCGCGCGTTCCTCGATCGCTTCACGCCGAACCTGTGGGTCCCCGGCTGCACGCCGCACCCGCTCACGTTCGTCTGCGGGATCATGGACCTGCTCGGCATCGAGCTCCCGCGAAGCGACGGCGCCCGCGGCGGACGCGGCGGCGCCGGCGGGATGGCGCTCGACGACACGGCGCACACCTCGCGCGCGACCGCCGCGGAGAACCTGCTCCGCGCGGTGGGCTGCGATCCCGGGCTCCAGAAGCAGGAGCCGCGCTCGCATGAGGAACGGCGGCGGAGCCTCGTCGTCGTGCCGGGGGAGCGTACCGGTGGCGAGGAGTAACGGCCGCGCGCGCAGTGCGAGACTCAGCCGCTAGTGGCCGCGTAACCACCTGGTCAGGGCGCCGAGCAAGGCGACCGCTCCCATCAACAGCACGATCGCAGCGGCGATCTTGGCCGCCGCCA
>JAHWYA010000048.1 GCA_020028115.1 Anaeromyxobacter sp. | reverse complement strand
GCCGCGGGCGCAGCCGCAGCGCCCTCCGCAGGAACCGCACCCGGGACCGCCGCGACCGGCGCGACGACCTCTTCCTTCTCGGGAACGGCGAGGAACGCGACGACGTAGTCGGTCGAGAACTTGAACTTGCAGCCCTCGGGGGCCTTCAGCTCGGAGACGTGGATCGAGCCGCCGATCTTGAGGTTCGAGACGTCGACCTCGATCCGGACCGGGATCTTCGCCGGGAGCGCCTCGAGCACGATCTCGTGGGTCGCGATCGAGAGGATGCCGCCCTCCGCCTGGCCGGGCGACCGGCCGACCGTGACGACGGGGACCTCGACCTTCACCGGCTGATCGAGCTTCACCTCGAGGAAGTCCGCGTGGAGCAGCTTCCGGGTGACCGGATCGACGGTGTAGTCCTTGAAGAGGACGTGCTTCTCGCCGCCGTCCGTCTTCAGGGTGAGGACCGTGTTGAACCGGTGCGGGGTCTCGATCGCCTTCATCAGCGACGCGGGATCTACCGCGAGGTGGGTCGGCTCGGTCTTGCCGCCGTAGACGACGGCGGGGATGAGGCCCTTCTGCCGCAGGCGGCGCGCGGGGCCCTTGCCCTTCTCGGCGCGGTTCTGCGCGGTGACGACGCTAGCCATCTCGTCCTCCCAATGGACTCGGCCGTCGCTGCCGGCTCGAGGGGCCGGACGGTTCGACCGGCCCTGGGGTGTGTTGGGGGCCCCTCGACATCCGAGGGGCCACGGGAACGCGGGTGATTAGCGGAGATCCCCGCTGACGTCAACTGGTACAGGGCCGCTTGCGTCGGGAGGCTACACCTTCTCGAGCCAGCCGTACCGGTCCGCCACCTCGCCGCGCTGGATGCCGGCGAGCGTCGTCCGGAGCTTCTCGCCGAGGGCGCCCGTGCCGCTCACGCGGATCTGGTCCGACCCCCAGGCGAGCTCGCCGATGGGCGCGACGAGCGAGGCGGTCCCGGTGCCGAAGACCTCCTCGAGCGTTCCGGCCTTGCCCGCCGCGGCGAGCTCGGAGAGGGCGACCCTGCGCTCCTCCACCTGCACGCCCTCGTCGCGGGCGAGGCGGATCACGCAGTCGCGGGTGACGCCCGGCAGGATCGAGCCCTCGAGCGCCGGGGTGACGAGCTTCCCGCCGATCCGGGCGAAGAAGTTCATCGTCCCGACCTCCTCGACGTAGCGGTGCTCCGCGCCGTCGAGCCACAGGACCTGATCGAAGCCGCGGTGCTTCGCGTCCTCGGCGGCGAGTAGGCTCGCGACGTAGTTCGCCGCGGCCTTGGCCTCGCCGATGCCGCCCTTCGCCGCGCGCGAGCGCTCCTGCTCGACCCAGAGGCGCAGCGGCCGGGCCGGACCCGAGAAGTAGCCGCCGACGGGCGAGAGGATCACCGCGAAGAGGACCTGCTTCGCGGGGCGAACGCCGAGGAAGGGCTCGGTCGCGAAGATGAACGGGCGCACGTAGAGGGAGGTTCCGGCCGCGCTCGGCAGCCACGCCGCGTCCTCGCGGAGGAGCGCCTTCACGCCGTCGACGAACAGCTCCTCCGGCACCTCCGGCATGCAGAGCCGCTTCGCCGTCCGCGCGAGCCGCGCCACGTGGGCGCGCGGGCGGAACAGCGCCATGCCGCTGCCGCTCTTGAACGCCTTCATCCCCTCGAACGCCTCCTGCCCGTAGTGCAGGCAGCAGGCGGCGGGGTCGAGCGAGATCGGGCCGTAGGGGACGACCCGGGCGTCGTGCCAGCCCTTTCCCTCGTCCCACTGGGCGAGGAACATGTGGTCCGTGAACAGCTTGCCGAAGGCGAGCTCGTCGTCCTTGGGACGGGGGCGAGGGTTCCGGGTGCGCTGGACGGAGATGGCCGTGGACATCTTTTCGACCTAGCAGCCCCCCCCGGCTGCGTCAATGTCGCGGCCGTCCAGCCGGCGTGAGCAGCGCGGCCATGCGTCACCGGGGCCGTCGTGGCCGCGCGAGGGCCTCCGGCAAGCGCCGCGGCGTCACCCGAAGGACTCGATCCGGTGGTCGAGGGCCACGCGGTCCTGGAGCTTCCGGAGCTGGCGCAGCGCCTCCTTGAGGACGGCGCGGTCGAGCTCGTTGAGCAGCCGGGGATCCACCCGGTTCGCGCCGTCCGCGTCCGCCCCGCGGTCGACCTGGTTCCTGAGCCGCAGGAGGTGGATGAAGTGGAACCCCTCCACCATGGCGGCCGCGTCGCGCCGGTCGAGCGCACCGGCGTCCGCGCCAGCGCGGAGGCGCTCGGCGGTGTTCGTGTGGGGGATGCCGAGCGACAGCGCGAGGACGCGCGCCGCCTCGACGAACAGGCGCGACCCGAGCGCCTTCAGCTCGAGGGTGCGCGGGAACTCCTTCGACCGGTCGAAGACGAAGTCGCGGATCCGCCCGAGGGGCGCGCGGTGCTCGAGCGCCTTGCGCGCGAGCAGCGCGAGGAAGAGCGGGGCCCGCCGCGCCGCCGGAAGCAGCCACTCCCAGAGCCGCTCGGCGAGCGCGGTCCGGCCGTAGACCGGTCGCAGGTCGAAGAAGATCGACGCGTTCAGGATCGCGTCCGGCTCCGGCACGTCGAGCCAGCGCGCGAACGTCCGCCGCCACTCCCCTTCCGAGAGGCACCAGAGGGGGTTCGACGCCATGATGTTCCCCTTGCAGAGCGGGAAGCCGCAGGCGGCGAGCGCCTCGTTCACCGCGTGCGCGAAGGGCAGGAACCGGGCGCGGATCGCCTCCGCGTCGGCGTCGTCGGCCTCGAAGATGATCCCGTTGTCCTGGTCGGTGGCGAAGGTCTGCTCCAGCCGCCCCTCGGAGCCGAGCGCGATCCAGCAGAAGGGCACCGGCGGGAGGTCGAAGGCGTCCGCGGTGAGCTCGACGAGCCGGACGGTGAGGAGGTCGTCCAGCGTCGAGATGAAGTGGGTGAGCAGCTCGACGTGGACGCGCTGCGCGAGCAGCGCCCCGGTGAGGCGCCGGATGCCGGCGGCGGCGGCCTGGAGGTCCCGGAGGTCGGTCGCCGTCTGGATCCGATCGCCGATCTCGTCGACGCCGACGCGCGCGAGCGTGAGGAGCGCCTCCCGCGACAGGATACCCACGAACGAGCCCGACCCGTCGACGACGACGAGGTGGCGCACCTCGTGGCGCGCCATCGTCAGGATCGCCTGGTGGGCGGTCGCCTGGGGCGCGATCGTCACGAGGCCGCTCGTCATCACGGTGGCGACCGGGTCGGCGAGGCTCGAGCCGGCGAGCACCACGCGGCGCACGACGTCCTCGTGCGTGAAGATGCCGAGCGGGACGCGTCCGCCCGGATCGAGGACCACGACCACGCTGGTGCGCGCCCGGTCCATCCGCTCGAGCGTCTCGCGGATCGTGGCCTCGAGCGGGACCGTGAACGCGTCGCGCCGCACGATCGCCGAGACCGGGCTGAACATCGTGAGCGCCCGTCGCGCGTCCGCGGCGGCGCCCGGCTCCGGGATCGGGGTCCGCGGCGGCGCGCCGGTCACCGGGGGCCTCCGAGGAGCCCGCGGATCCTCGCCACCAGGTCCCGGGTCGAGAACGGCTTCGTCACGTAGGCGTCCGCGCCGACGTCGAGCCCCTTCTGCACCTCCTGCTCCCGCCCCTTCGCGGTGAGCATGAGGATCCGCAGCCCCCGCCACCGGGGATCGGCGCGGAGCCGCTCGCACACCTCGAAGCCGTTCATCTTGGGGAGCATCACGTCGAGGATCACGAGGTTCGGCGCGACGCGCGCGACCGCCTCGAGCGCCGCCACGCCGTCCGCGGCGACCTCCACGTCCCAGCCCTCCCGCCGCATGAGGAACTCGAGGGGCACGACGATGCTCGGCTCGTCGTCCACGATGAGGATGCGCTCTCGCATGGGGTCCTCCCGGGCTGCTCAGCCCGCGATCCGCGCCGGTACGCCGTCGCCCGCCGGCGCGGGGGTCTCGAGGGGCAGCGCGAACGAGAAGATCGAGCCCCGGCCCACGTCGCTGTCGACCCACAGCCGACCGCCGAGGTGCTCGACGATCCGGCGGCTGATCGCGAGCCCGAGCCCGCTCCCGGCCGGCTGCCCATCGACGGCGAGCCGCTTGAACCGCTCGAAGATCGCCTCGTGGTCGCGGGCGGGGATCCCGGGCCCGTTGTCCTCGACGTCCACCCGGACCGCGCCGGCCGCCATCTCCGCGCGGACCTCGACCCGCCCCGCGGTCGGCGGGCAGAACTTCACCGCGTTGGAGAGGAGGTTGATGAGGACCTGCATCAGGCGATCGCGGTCCCCCCTCACCGGCGGGAGCGGGCCCGCGGTGCGCACGGAGAGGGCCACCCCCTTCTCGCGGAAGAGCTGACTCGTCGCGTCGACCGCCTCGCGGACGATCTCCTGCACGTCGAGCTCGGCGGTGTGCCACTCCGCGCTGCCCGACTCGATCTTGGCCATGTCGAGCGTCTGGTTGATGAGCCGGGTGAGCCGCTCGGTCTCCTTCACGATGATGGCGAGGAAGCGCTCGCGCTCCTCGGGCGCGATCTCCGGCGAGTCGAGGAGGATCTCCGAGACGGCGCGGATCGAGGTGAGGGGCGTGCGCAGCTCGTGCGTCACCGTGGACATGAACTCGTCCTTCAGCCGGTCGAGCTCCTGCAGCCGCGCGTTCGCCGCGCGCAGCTCCGCGGTGGCCGTCTCGAGCTCCCGCTGCTTCTGCTCGAGCTGCCGGCTGTAGGCGCGGACCTGGGTCGCCTCGTCGAGGATGTCCATCACCTCGTCGAGCCCGGGCGGCTCCTCCTTCACCACCGACGAGACGATGACGCGCGCCGAGGCGCTCCCGATCGCGCCCGCGAGCTGCGTCTCGGCGAACTGGACGACGTCGGCGTCCGCCCGGAGCTCGTCGATCGTGCCGACCCCGCGGCGCCGCGCGTAGGCGAGGAACGCCTCGCGCGCCCGGCCCGGGCCGAGGAACCGCCCGATCACCGGGAGGAGGTCCGCGGCCGACGCCCGGCCCGGCCCGACCCGCGTCCGCTCGGGGGCGGCGGTCCGCTCGAGCACGTCCACGAAGAGCGCGGCCTGGCGCAGCTCCTCGGGCCGCGGATTCGTCCAGAGCGACACGCCGACGTAGAGGCCGACGTTGGCGAGCAGGCTCCAGAACAGCGCGTGGGAGGTGCCGTCGAGCCCGGTGAGCCCGAAGAGCTGCTGCGGCCGGAGGAGCGCGATGCCGAACGGTCCCTCCTCCACGAACGCGGCGGAGAGCCAGCCCGACCGCGCGATGGAGGGGAGGGCGAGCGTGTAGGCCCACGCGGCGAACCCGGCGAGGAGCCCCGCGAACGCGCCCGCCCGCGTCGCGCGCCGCCAGTAGATCCCGCCGAGGATCGCCGGGGCGAACTGGGCCACGGCGGCGAACGAGATGAGCCCGATGGCCACGAGCGCGTACGCCTCGCCCGCCATCCGGAAGTAGAGGTAGCCGAGGAAGAGGATGAGGACGATCGCGAGCCGCCGGATCGAGACGAGGAGGCGGGACACGTCGCGGCGCTCGTTCAGGCGCAGGGAGCGCATCCGGAGCAGGACCGGCATCACGAGGTCGTTGCAGACCATGGTCGAGAGGGCGATCGTCTCGACGATCACCATCCCGGTCCCGGCGGAGAGGCCGCCGAGGTACGCGAACAGCGCGAGTCCCTCCGCCCGTCGCGCCATCGGCAAGGTGAGCACGAACGTGTCCGCGTCGACCTGGCCGTCCGCGAAGATCATGAGCCCGCCGAGCGCCACGGGGAGGACGAACAGGTTGATGAGCAGGAGGTAGAGCGGGAACAGCCAGATCGCCTTGCGGAGGTGATCCTCGTCCACGTTCTCCACGACCGAGATCTGGAACTGGCGCGGGAGGAACATCACCGACAGCATCGAGAGCAGCGTGAGCAGGATCCAGTTGCCCCAGCTCCCGCCCGCGCCCGCGGCGCTCGCGAGCTCGCGGAGCCGCGGCGACTCGGCCGCGCGCCGGAAGATGTCCCCGACCCCGCCGTACACGCCGTAGGTGACGAACGCCCCCACCGCGAGGAACGCGAGGAGCTTCACCAACGACTCGAACGCGATGGCGGCGACGAGCCCCTCGTGCCGCTCGGTGACGTCGAGGTGGCGGGTCCCGAAGAGGATGGTGAACGCGGCGAGCGCGATCGCGATGTAGAACGCGTGGTCGTGGAACGGGGGGGAGTCGGTCCCGCCCCCGGGCATCACCACGCTCGGATACCGGAGCAGGATCGAGAAGCTCCCCGAGATCGCCTTGAGCTGGAGCGAGATGTACGGGATCACCCCCACCACCGCGATCACCGTCACGAGCCCCCCGAGCAGCTGGCTCTTGCCGTAGCGCGACGCGACGAGGTCCGCGATCGACGTGATCCGGTACGCCTTGCTGATGCGGATGATCTTCCGCAGCACGAGCCACCACAGCGCCACCATCAGGGTGGGACCGAGGTAGACCGGGAGGAACCCGATGCCGCTCGACGCCGCCCGCCCCACGCTCCCGTAGAACGTCCAGGTGGTGCAGTAGACGGCGAGCGAGAGCGCGTACGTCCAGGGGTTCGCGATGATCGAGCGGCCCGCCTCGGCGCGCCGGTCGCCGAAGGTGGCGATCGCGAACAGGACGCCCAGGTACGCGAGCGAGACGGCGACGATCACCCAACCCTGGAGCATGCGCCGCTCCTAGTCCCGGGGCCGCTCGACCACCCACGCCATGAGCGCGATGACCAGCCCCCACGCGAAGAACACGTACGCGTAGGGCAGCGGGATCCCCCCCAGGTCCACCGGGCGGCTGAAGAGGGAGGCGATGGGGTGGTTGAGGAGGACGCAGCCCATCATGAAGATGGCCGCGAGCCGCTGCCCGGTCGCGTCGGCGCGCCCCATGCACGACCTCCGGAGCCGACACGGCGAGTATACCGCGGGTCCCCGCCGTGAGCGCGAGCCCCTCCGGGTCGGCCGGTCGAGTTGGGAGGCGGGCGCCCGGAGGAGCGCGCTAGACGAACAGGCTCGAGAGCGAGTCGGCCGAGTGGATGCGCCGGATCGCCTCGGCGAGCAGCTCGGCGACGGAGAGGGCCCGGATCTTCGGGCAGGCCGCGGCGGCCGGGCCGAACGGGATCGAGTTCGTGACGACGACCTCCTCGATCGGGCTCTTCATGATCCGGTCGACCGCGGGGCCGGACAGGACCGCGTGCGTCGCGTACGCGAAGACCCGCGTCGCGCCCTTGTCCATGAGCGCGTTCGCCGCCTGCGTGAGCGTGCCGGCCGTGTCGATCATGTCGTCGAGGAGGATCGCGACCTTCCCCTGCACCTCGCCGATGACGTTCATGATCTCGGCGACGTTCGGCTTCGTGCGGCGCTTGTCGACGATGCCGAGGGTCGAGCCGAGCCGCTTCGAGTACGCGCGGGCGCGCTCCACGCCGCCCGCGTCGGGCGAGACGATCACGACGTTCTGCGAGTCGCCGTCGAACCGCCGGCGCATGTGCTCGAGGAGCACGGGCGCGGCGTAGAGGTGATCGAACGGGATCGAGAAGAAGCCCTGGATCTGCCCCGCGTGCATGTCCATCGACACGACGCGGGTGACGCCGGCGGCCTCGATGAGATCCGCGACGAGCTTCGCGGTGATCGGCACGCGCGACGCGCTCTTCCGGTCCTGGCGCGCGTAACCGTAGTACGGGATGACGGCGGTGATGGAGCCCGCGGACGCGCGCTTCAGCGCGTCCGCCATGATGAGCAGCTCCATCAGGTTCGTGTTCGCGTCCGGGCAGGTGGACTGGACGATGAAGCTGTCGAGCCCGCGGACGTTCTCGCCGATCTCCACCTGGATCTCGCCGTCCGAGAAGCGGCCGACCTCGGCGGGCGAGAGCGGGCGGCCGAGCTCCTTGCAGATCTCGGCTGCGAGCTTGGGGTTCGAGTTGCCGGCGAACACCCGGTAGTCGTGCCGGCGTCCGTTCGTGACCATGAGCGCGCTCTCCGCGACTGCCGAGGAAACTAGGGTCTACGGCGGGGTCGGTGCCGCGTCCCGTCCCGCCACGGGGCGCCTTATACCGAATGGGTCCGACGCCCGTCGACGGGCGTGTGCCCAGCCCCCCCTCGCAGAGCCGCTCAGTCGTGCGCTTCGGTGCCCGCCAGGCGGGCACTCCCGCGCGCGACCTCGCGCTCGTATTCGGCGAGGATGATGCGCTCCATCCGCTCCCTCGTCTCCGAGTTGAGAGGGTGGGCGATGTCCTTGAAGGAGCCGTCCTTGCGACGCTTGGCCGGCATCGCGATGAACAGCCCGGTGTTCCCGTGGATGACCTTGAGGTCCCGGATCACGAAGCAGCCGTCGAGCGTGATCGTGACGTAGGCCTTGAGCTTCTCCTCGGTGACCGGGAAGACGCGGACCTCGGTGATCTCCATGGCGTAACCCTCGGTTGCCGTCGCACCGTCCGCACGGCGATGACCTGCACCTTCGGTTCTACGCCCCCTCCCGTGGTCTCGATCCGGCGGGCCGCCCTCCGCGCCTCCCCGCGGCCTTCGAACACACCGAAGACGGTCGGCCCGCTTCCCGACATGATAGCAGCCCTCGCCCCGTGGCCGACAAGCCACCCGAGCAAGTTCCGCAGCGCCGGCTTCTCCGCGAGGCAGGGCGCCTCGAGGTCATTCCCGAGCAAGGACGGCCGGTAGCGGCCGGGACGGGCGGGCAGCGGCGGCGCGGCGGGCCCGCGCGCGCGGTCGAGCCAGCGGTACGCGTCGCCCGCGCGGATGGCGAGGCCCGGGTCCTCGGGGTACGCGAGCACGAGGTGGAGCGGAGGGACCTT
>JAHWYA010000431.1 GCA_020028115.1 Anaeromyxobacter sp. | reverse complement strand
CTCGGACCCCTCGGGGAGGTCCGTGGGCTCGTCGAGCACGAGCCTGCCGCCCCTCACGTGTGCCTTCAGCGCCCTCATCGCACCGTCCATTCTAGCGATTCCCGGGAAGGTCCGCAGCCTCCTCCCCCTCGGCCTTTCCCTCGGGCCTCCGCCTGGGTGACTGCTCCTCGTCCGGGGCGGGCGGCCCCCCTAGCTTTCGCGAATCGCGAATCGCGCAATGTCGCCGCGGCAGCCAGCTCGTCCTCGCCCACGGCGAGCGAGAGCGAATTGGCGAGGGACAGGCGCGCAACCACCTCGGCCTCACCCTCTCGCGGCTACGACGAGAACGCCGCCCTGAGCAGCGCGTCGTTCTCCGCCGGGGTGCCGACGGAGACGCGGACGCAGCCCTCGAGCCCCGGGTAGTGGTCCTGGCGGCGGACGAGGATGCCGGCGGCGAGGAGCTTCGCGTGCGCCGCCTTCGCGTCCTTCGTCCGGACGAGGATGAAGTTCGAGGCGGAGGGCCAGGGCTTCCACTCCGGGTGCTTCCACAGCTCCGCGAGGAGCCGGTCGCGCTCGGCGCGGATGCGCGCGAGGAGCGGCGCGACGTAGCCCGGCGACTCGAGCGCCGTGAGCAGGATCGCGCCGGTGTGCGCGGGGATGCAGAACGGCGGCAGGAGCGCGCGCGCGACCGCGGCGACCTTCGGGGAGGCGAGGAGGTAGCCGGCCCGGATGCCGCCGAGGCACCACGACTTCGAGAAGGTGCGCAGGACCGCGACGTTCGGGTTCCCGCGCGCGAGGGGCCGCGCGTCGGTGCCGGCGAACGCGTGGTACGCCTCGTCGACGACGAGCAGCGCGTCGCGTGCCCGGGCGCGCTCGCCGAGCGCGGCGAGGTCCGCCGCGTCGAAGAGGCGGCCCGTCGGGCCGTGCGGGTTCGGGACGAAGAGCACGCCCGGCGCCGCGTCGAGCGCGGCGAGGAGCCCCGCCGTCGGCAGCGCGAACCCGTCGCCGAGCGGCACCGCGCGGTACGGCGTCCCGGACGCGACCGCCGCGCCCTTGTAGTAGGGGAACGCCGGGGCCGTGTCGATGACC
Source organism: Anaeromyxobacter sp. (assembly GCA_020028115.1). Lineage (GTDB taxonomy): Bacteria > Myxococcota > Myxococcia > Myxococcales > Anaeromyxobacteraceae > Anaeromyxobacter. The sequence continues at coordinate 2,129 of JAHWYA010000431.1, read as the reverse complement.
GACGCGGCCGCCTCCGCGAGCGCGAGGACGAGCAGGTTCGACCCGGGCGAGACGACGACGCCCTCCTCCGGCCAGCCCTCGTGCCGCGCGATCGCGGCGCGGACGTCCTCCGCGTGCAGCTCCGGGTAGCGGTTCCAGGAGACGCTCGCGATCCGCTCGACGGCGCGCGCCTTGAGCTCGGCCGGGAAGTCCTCCGGGCTCTCGTTCTGGTCGAGCTTCACCCGCGCGTCGAACTTCGAGTACGGGTAGTCCGCGACCGCGGCCAGGTGGGGCTTGAAGGCGTTCACGGCCGCGCAGGGTAGCACACACGTCCCTGCGCTCCGGCGCCGCAGCGGCTGTCGGAGCGGTCGGCAGGCCGTCGTCAAATCCCGACGCCCCGACCGCGCAACCCCTCGGAATCCGGGCCCTGGAAGATGGCAGCGGACGTGCAGTAGGGAGGGAGCGGGTGGCCGGACGGACGGCCCCGACAACGAAGCGAAGGAGAACGCCATGACGACCAAGACCTCGAATCCGAAGTTCCCCGCTCTCATCGGCGCCGGCGTCGGCCTCGCCACCTTCCTCGCGGTCGCCCTCCTCCCGGCGCTCCTCTACGGCGGCTACGCGGGCGTCCTCCTCGCCGGCGGCATCTTCGGGACGCCGGTCTCGGCCAGCCTCGCGGTCCGCGCGCTCATCGTCTTCGGGATGGTCCTCGGCGTGACGGCGGTCGGCTCGCTCTTCGCCGTCTCCGGCGCCGCCGCGGGCGCCGCGGTGGGCGCGCTCCTCCGCGCGCTCCCGGCGGAGAGGAAGGCCGCCGAGAAGGCGTAACCCGAAGCTCGCAGGTCCGACACCCACGGCCCCGGGTCCCCAGGATCCGGGGCCTCGTGTTCTCGGCGCGGCGACGACCTCAGAACTGCGCGTAGATGAACGCGCGCGAGCCCCAGCTTCCGAGCAGCACGAGCGCGATCACCGCCGCGTAGTAGGTGGCCCACCGGAGGGTGACCCGCGCGCGGCCGCCTCCCGACGCCCGAGCCCACCACCCGCGCGCGGTCCCGATCGCGACGAGCTCGACGGCCGCGAGGCACGCGAGGGTCACGGCGAGCCCGCTCAGGTTCGCGAGGCGCGCGCGCTCCACCAGGGCGGGACGGAGCCCGAGCGCTCCGCGCAGGAGCTCCAGCGCGCCCCCGATCGTCTCCGCGCGGAAGAAGACGAACGCGAGCGCCATGAGGTGGAACGTCGCGAGCACGTCGCGCCCGATCGCCCACGGCGTCGAGGCCGGGCGGCCCCGCCCCTTCGGCCGCGCGAGCCGGCGCAGCGTCGCGACGACGACGTAGAGCGCGTTCAGCGCGCCGAACACGAGGAAGGTCCAGCGGAAGCCGTGCCAGAGCCCCACCGCGACCATGTTCACCGTGATGGCGACGACCACGCCGAGCCGGCCGTGATCGCGCAGCGCCAGGTTCACCGGCGCGAAGAGGTAGTCGCGCAGCCAGCCGGTGAGGCTCATGTGCCAGCGGCTCCAGAACTCCTGGACGCTGCGGGCGAAGAACGGCCGGTCGAAGTTCTCCGGCCCGGCGCAGCCGAGGAGCCGGCCCGCGCCGCGCGCGAGGTCGGTGAGGCCGGAGAAGTCGGCGTAGAGCTGGAGCGGGAACGCGTACGCGGCGACGACGAGGGCCGCCGAGGTGTGGCGCCCCGGGTCGGCGAACACCGGGTCGACGAACTCGGCGAGCCGGTTCGCGACGATCACCTTCTTCACGAGCCCGAGGAGCACGAGGCGCAGCGCCGACGCGAGCGCGTCGTACGCGGGCGGCGCGGGGGCGGCGACGTCGTCGCGGAAGGACTCCCACCGCTGGATCGGGCCGCTCGCGAGGTGCGGGAAGTAGGTGACGTAGGCGGCGAAGTCCGCGGCGCTCGCGGCGGGCGCGCACCGTCCCCAGGAGACGTCGAGGAGGTACGAGACGAGCCGGAAGCTGAAGTACGAGATCCCGAGCGGCGCGACGAGCCACGACGCGCCCCCGCCCGCGGCCGGGAGCTTCACGAGGACGAGCGCCCCGAGGATCGCGGCGACCGCGCCGGCGACGGTCCACCGCGCGCGGTCGGGCGGCAGGGCGGGGAGCCGCGCCCCGACGGCGAACGTGGCGAGGGTCGCGGCGGCG
>JAHWYA010000430.1 GCA_020028115.1 Anaeromyxobacter sp. | reverse complement strand
GAGGGCGAGGTCGACGTCGAGGTCGAGGTCGACGTCCAGGTCCACGTCCAGGTCCACGTCCAGGACCAGGGACGCGCCTAATGAGCTTCCGGCCGCGGCGGTGGCCCTCACTCCACCGTCACGCTCTTCGCGAGGTTCCGCGGCTGGTCGACGTCGGTCCCCTTGAGATCGGCCACGTGGTACGCGAGGAACTGGAGCGGCACGATCGAGAGGAGCGGCGCGAGCAGCGGCGGCGCCGGCGGGATCGGCAGCGCCACCTCCGCGAGGCTCGCCGCGTGCGTGTCGCCCTCGGACACGACGGCGTAGACCTGGCCGCCGCGGGCGCGGACCTCCTCCATGTTCCCGAGCGTCTTCTCGTACGCCGGCTCGCGCGTCGCGAGGACGATCACCGGCATCTGCTCGTCGATGAGCGCGATCGGGCCGTGCTTCATCTCGCCCGCGGCGTACCCCTCCGCGTGGATGTACGAGATCTCCTTCAGCTTGAGCGCGCCCTCCAGCGCCACCGGGTACTGCGCGCCGCGCCCGAGGAAGAGCACGTCGCGCGCCGCCGCGCAGCGCTTCGCCACCGGCATGAGCGCCGCCTCCTGGCGGATCATCTGCTCCATCCAGAGCGGCACCTGGCGGAGCGCCTCGAGGTGCTCGCGGGCCGCCTCGGCGGAGAGCGTCCCGCGGGCGCGGCCGAGCTTCACCGCGAGGAGGAACAGCGCGGCGAGCTGGGTGGTGTAGGCCTTCGTGGAGGCGACGCCGATCTCGGGGCCGGCGCGGGTGAGCAGCGTCCCGCCGTCGCACTCGCGGGAGATCGCCGAGCCGACCACGTTGCAGATGGCGAACGACTTCGCGCCGCGCGCCTTCGCGACCTTCACGGCCGCGAGGGTGTCCGCGGTCTCCCCCGACTGCGACACGGCGAGGCAGAGCACCCTGTCCGAGACGAGCGGGTCGCGGTTGCGGAACTCGCTCGCGAGCTCGACCTCGACCGGCACGCGGGCGAGGGTCTCGATCATGAGGCGGCCCGAGAGGCCGGCGTGCCAGGACGTCCCGCACGCGACCACGACGACGCGCTCGAGCGAGCGGGCGTAGTCCTCCGGGAGCTCGACGCCGTCGAGGAGGACGTCGCCCTGCTCGAGGGACGCGCGCCCGCGGATCGTGTCGGCGACGGCGCGCGGCTGCTCCCAGATCTCCTTGTGCATGAAGTGCTTGTGGCCGTCCTTCTCCGCGGCCACCGCGCTCCACTCGATCCGGCGCGGCTTGCGCTGCACCGGCTCGCCGTTGCGCCCCTGGATCTCGATCCCCTTCGCGGTGAGGACCGCGAGCTCCCCCTCCTCGAGGTAGCTCACCTCGCGCGTGTGCTCCAGGATCGCCGGGACGTCGGAGGCGAGGAAGCTCTCGCCCTGGCCGTACCCGACGACGAGGGGCGAGGCGTTCTTCGCCGCGACGATCTCGTCGGGCCGCTTCGCCGAGACGACCGCGATCGCGTAGGTGCCCTTCACCTGCGCGAGGGCGGCCCGCACCGCGACCTCGAGGTCGCGCGCGCCGCCGTCGAGGGCGTCCGCGATGAGGTGCGCGAAGATCTCGGTGTCGGTCTCGGAGGCGAACCTGTGCCCGCGGCCGGCGAGGGCGCTCTTCAGCTCGAGGTGGTTCTCGATGATCCCGTTGTGCACCACCGCGACGCCGCCGTAGGCGTGCGGGTGGGCGTTCTCGTCGGAGGGGCGGCCGTGGGTCGCCCAGCGCGTGTGGCCGATGCCGGTGCACCCGGGCGTCGGCGCGTCCTGGAGGAGGCGCACGAGGTTCTGCAGCTTCCCCTTCGCGCGCTTCACCGCGAGCCCGGAGGGGCCCACGACCGCGACCCCAGCGGAGTCGTAGCCGCGGTACTCGAGCTTACGCAGCCCGCCGACGATGAGGTCCACACACTGGCGGGGCCCGACGTAACCGACGATTCCGCACATGGTTCGCGCCTTTTACCACGGGGGGTGGCGGTGGCCGCTACCCCGCCTGACGTGCCGGAGCGCGCCCCTGGCCGGCGGCGCCGGGTGCGGGCCGGACGCCCGCCCCCTTCATCTGCTTCTCGGCGCTCCGCCTGTCCACCCAGCCCTCCTTGGTGATCTGGCGGGCGCGCCCCAGGGCGAGCGCGCCGGACGGGACGGGCTCGGTGATGACCGACCCCGCCGCGACGTAGGCCCGGTCGCCGATCTCGAGCGGCGCGACGAGGACGGAGTCGGACCCGACGAAGGCGCCCGCGCCGATCCGGGTCGGGTGCTTCTTCTCGCCGTCGTAGTTGCAGGTGATGGTCCCCGCGCCGATGTTCGCGCCCGCGCCGATGAACGCGTCGCCGAGGTAGGCGAGGTGGTTCGCCTTCGCGCCCTTCCCGAGCACCGCCTTCTTCGTCTCGACGAAGTTCCCGACGTGGGCCTCCTCGCCGATGGCGCTCCCCGGGCGCACGCGCGAGAACGGGCCGAGCATGGCGCGCGACGCGACCGTCGCCTCCTCCACGATCGTGTACGGCCGGACGGTGACCTCCGGATCGAGCACCGCGTCGCGCAGGATGACGCCGGCGCCGATGCGGCAGGCCGCGCCGATCCGCGTGCGGCCGAGCAGGCGAGCGCCCGGCTCGATCACGGTGTCCGGGCCGATCAGCACGCCCTCGTCGCAGTCGAAGCGCTCCGGGTCCTCGATGGTCACGCCGGCGCGCATGAGCGCGCGGGCGCGGCGGCGGAGGAGCACCTTCGCCGCGCGGGCCAGCTCCTCCCGATCGTTCACGCCGGAGGCCTCCTCCGGCGGCACCTCGACCGCGACGGCGCCGTCCCGGCGCGCCGCCATCGCGACGAGGTCGGTGAGGTAGAACTCCTCCTGCGCGTTGTCGGAGCCGACCTTCGCGAGCGCCTTCCAGAGGAAGGTCGCGTCGGCGCAGTAGAGCCCCGCGTTCACCTCGCGGATGGCGCGCTCCGCCTCGCTCGCGTCCTTCTCCTCGACGATCCGCGCCGGGCGCCCGCCCGCGTCGCGCACGACGCGGCCGTAGCCGCGCGGGGCGTCGAGCGCCATCGTGGCGAAGGCGAGCGGGGCGCGGGCGCGCGCGCGGGCCCGGACGACGCGCAGGAGCGTCTCCGTCTCGAGCAGCGGGACGTCTCCGGACAGGATCGCGACCGGTCCGTCGTGGCCGCGCAGGCCGCGGCGGGCGGCGAGCACGGCGTGCGCCGTGCCGAGCTGCT
>JAHWYA010000429.1 GCA_020028115.1 Anaeromyxobacter sp. | reverse complement strand
CCCTCGCGCTACCGCGCCATGCTGCGGCGGGGCCGCCACGGCCCGCAGCGGCGCTGAAGTCTTCCGCACGGCGGTGGAAGCGTGCCCGTGCGCAGCCGCGCTACGGTCGCCGCCATGCTCAGCGACGAGATCATCGAGTTCGCGAACCGGAACCCGGCCTGCTGGATCGCCACCTGCGAAGGGGAGCAGCCGCACGTGCGCGGCCTGCTCCTGTGGTACGCGGACGCGGGCGGCTTCCACTTCCACACCGGCTCGACGAAGAGCCTGCCCGGCCAGCTCCGCCGCAATCCACGCGTCGAGCTCGCCTTCTTCGAGCCCTCGCCGCAGGGCGGCCGGATGATGCGGGTGACCGGGCGCGCCCGGTTCCTGAACGCGGCGGACCACCGGGAGCGGCTGCTCGCGGCGCGCCCGTGGGTCGCCGACATCGAGCGGGCGCTGCCGGACGGCGAGCTGGTCGTCTTCGTCGTGGACGAAGGCGAGGTCCACCACTGGAGCATGGCGGTGAACGGCCGCGAGGCGGCGCAGCCTCGCGTCCGCTTCTGAGCGTCACGCGTTCCACGAGGCGGCCGTGTCGCTCACCGAGCGGGCGTTCTGGCCGCGCCGACGCGGCTCAGTCGGAGAGGTCGACCCGCTCGAAGGCGCGGCCGAGCAGCCGCAGCGCGAGCGCCGCGCCGGCGACGACGCCCGCGGCCCCCGCCGCGGCTCCGAGCGGGACCGCCCAGATTCCGAGGACCGGCCACGCGGCCCAGCCGACGATCGCGCCGGCGAGCGCCGCGGGCGTGAGCGCGACGGCCGCGAAGACGAACGTCACGACGCCGAGGAGGTTCCGCGCGCCGAAGCCCTCGAGCGGCGACGAGCCAGCGGCTGGCCTCCCCGCCCAGTCCGGGTAGAGCACGACGAGGCCGTTCGCGACGAGGAACCCGGGCAGGGAGATCGCCGGGCCGGCGATCGCCGCCGCGAGCGCGCTCGCCACCCGCTCCACGCCGCTCTCGGGGAACGGGCTCGCGGCCCACCAGATCGCGACGAGCAGCCACTGCACGAGCGCCGTCTGCGCGAGCGGCACCGCGAGCTCCCCGCCGAGCACCTGCCGGCCACGCAGCGGGAGCGCCCGCAGCAGCTCGAGGTGCGCGGCGTCCCGCCGGAGATCGCCCGAGAACACGAACGGGCCGAGGAGCGAGGTCATCGCCCAGAACAGGAACGCGAAGATCGCGACCATCGTCGCCTGGCCTGGGCCGCCGTCGTCTCGCACGACGAGGAGCGCGATCGCAGCCGAGAGCCCGAGCGTCGCCGCCGAGACGACGAGCGGAATCGACACGGCGCGCGTGCCGCGGACGAGCGCCTTCCACGCGAGCGCGGCCTCCGGACGGCCATTCGCTCCGAGCGCGAACGAGCGGCGCCGGCGGCCGCTCGCCGCGAACGTCAGCGCTCCCGACCTCGACAGCTGGTCGCGCCGGGCCGCCGCCTTCCGGGAGTGCTCGAGCGCCGCCTCCTCGAAGGCGGCGTCGCTCGAGTAGACCCACGCGAGGTGGAGGAGGAGGACCACCGCCGCGCCCGGGAGCGCCGCCCAGAACGCGCCGGCGCCCGGCGCGAACGCGGCGTCGAGCGCGGCCCGCAGCGGGTACAGCACCCAGGACAGCGGCGCCGTGCCTGCGAGCGCGCGCGTCCACTCGAACGTGCCGGCGACCGCGTCGAGCCACTCGTCGCGGCCGGCGATGCCGCCCCGGAAGGCCTCCAGCGGCGGGGCCCTCCACCATCCCACGGCCACCGCGAGCGGCACCGCCGCCGCGACCGCGAGCGTGAGCACCCGGCGCCGGACCCCGGACACCCCGTGCTGCGCCAGTGAGGCGCGGGTGAGCGTCGCGCCGGCCCCGTGCAGCGTGACCGTCATGAGCGCGATCCAGCCCGCCGCCGCGGACATCGCGCGCTGCCCGACGCCGCCGCGCCCGAACACCGCCGTCGCGAGAACCGCGACCACCAGGGCGCCGAGCGCCGACTGCGCGAGCTTGTAGCCGACGAGCTGGCGACGTCGCAGCGGAGTCGGGAACAGGAGCTGGGCCTCCGCCTCCGTGAATCCGAGCCCGGCCCCGGCCGGGACCACGACCCACGAGGAGGCGAGGGCGAACGAGAACGCGAACAGCGCGACCAGCTCGACCGCCCACGCGACGTCGAGCGGCCCGTGGCGCTCCGTGGCCCGCCGCACGCCAGACGCGTTGGACGCGACGGCGTAGGCGATCCACGCCGCCGCGAGGAGCATGCCGAAGAAGTGGCGCGGGCTCCGGACGCGTCGCGCGAGCTGCCGCATCCTCCCGCGGAAGCTCGCGAGGACGAGGTAGGCGAGGGCGGACGCCGCGCTCACTCCCCCGCCCCGGCCGTGATCCGCACGAACACCTCCTCGAGCGAGGCGTCGGCGGCCCCCGAGAGGCGCGCGCGGATCTCGTCGAGCGTGCCGCCGGCCACGATCCGGCCGGCGCCGAGCACGACGATGCGCTCGCACAGCTCCTCGACGAGCCCGAGGAGGTGCGACGACAGCACGAGGGCGGCGCCCGCGCGGGCGCGGTCGGAGAGCGCCTGCTTCAGCCGCCGCATGCCCAGCGGATCGAGGCCGGTGAGCGGCTCGTCGAGGAGGACGAGGCGGGGGTCGTGAAGGAACCCACAGGCGATCGAGAGCTTCTGCTTCATGCCGCGGGAGAGCTCGGAGGCGAGGGCCCCCTCCTTCCCCGTCAGCTCCAGCTCCGCGAGCAGCGCAGCGGCCTTCGCGCGCCAATCACCGACGCCGTACACGCGCGCGAAGAAGTTGAGGTGCTCCATCACGGTGAGGTGATCGAACAGGCGCGGCTCGTCCGGCAGGTACGCGATCCCGCGCTTCGCGGCGGCGGGGTCCTTCGCGAGGTCGTGCCCGCCGACGCGGACGGTCCCCCAGCTCGCGGGGATGACCCCGGCGACGCAGCGGAGGGTCGTCGTCTTCCCCGCCCCGTTCGGGCCGACGAGCCCGACGATCTCGCCCGGCCGCACGTCGAACGTGATCCCGTCGACCGCCGTGGTGCCGCCGAACTGCTTGCGGAGGTCCCGGACGTCGAGGACCGCCGCCGCGGGCTGATGGACATCGGTCATTGGTAGGGGGGTGGCGCGGTACCGCTACTGGCGGCCCGTCTCCACCCTCCTCCTTTCAAACCGTGCGTGCGGATTTCCCGCACACGGCTTAACG
>JAHWYA010000428.1 GCA_020028115.1 Anaeromyxobacter sp. | reverse complement strand
GAGCGGGGGGCTCGCGTGATCGCCGCCGCCCTCGCCGTCTCGCTCTCCCTCGCCGCGGGCGAGCCGGCCGCGTGCGGGCTGCCGCCGCTCGCCGGCGGGGATCGCCCGTGGCGCGTCAACGAGACCCTCACCTACGACCTCGACGTCCTCGGGATGGTGAAGGCGGGGACGATGCAGCTCAGCGTCGAGCGCGAGATGTCCGGCGGGAAGGTGATCCCGCTCCGCGCCCGCGCGAAGACCGTGCAGGCGGTCGCGAGCCTGAAGCCGTTCGCGGGCGTCGCGCTCTCCTGGATCGACGCCGCGACGCTGCGCCCCGAGCGCTACCGGGACGAGGCGGACGAGGGCGGCGTCCACAAGGTGTCCGACGCCCGGATCGCGCCCGCCGGCCCGGAGCTCGTCGTCGAGCACCGGTACGGCGACAAGGCCGGGAAGACGGCGTACCCGCGCGAGCGCGACGTCCTCGATGCGCTGTCGATGATCTACTACCTGCGCGCGGCCCGGCTCGCGCCCGGCGACCGCTTCTGCTTCGACCTCGTCGCGAACCGCAGGTTCTGGCGGCTCGAGGGGAGCGTCGCGGCGAAGGGCGAGCGCGTCGAGACGCCCGCGGGGAAGTTCGAGACGATCCGCGTGGACGCGACCACGCGGCGCGCGGACCGGCCGCAGGATCGCCCGCGCGCGATCCACCTGTGGTTCGGGACGGACGCGCGGCGGCTCCCGGTCGCGATGGTGTCGGAGATCGACGTCGGCCCGGCGAGCGCGACGCTCTCGGCGGTGCGCGGGGCGCGGTAGCGAGCGATCTTATATCCGCGCGGCGACCTGCGCGAGCCGGCGGCGCACCGAGGCGACCGTCGACGAAAGCTCGTCGATCCGCTCGCCGGGGCGGCCCCCCAGCGCGAGCGACAGGAGCTGCTGCTGCGAGGGTGCGCCCTCGGCCAGGGCGCCCTCGACGTTCGCGAGCCAGGCGGCGACGCCGGCGAGGGCGGCGCGCGCCTCCCGGAGATCGTCCTCGAGGAAGTCGAGCACGACGTGCTCGCGGGCGGAGCCGCTCGCGAGGCGGCGGCGGAGCGCGTCGACCGCGCCCTCTCCCGCGGCGGGCGCGTCGCACGCGGGCTCGACGGCGGGGGCGGCGGGGACGAGCGCGACGGTGGCCTTGCGTCTCATGACGGGTCTCCCGCGTCCGCGCCGCGCGCGGCGCGCCGGCGGACGGTCTCGATGCAGGCTGCGATCCGCTCCGGCGGCTGCCCCTCCGCGAGGAGCTCCTTCACCTCGCGCAGCGCGGCGGCGAGGCCCTCCGGATCGGTCCGGCCGCGGGCGACCGCGAGGGCACGCGCCAGCGAGGCGTCCGTCGCGACCGCCCGCGGCCGAGGGCGCGGAACGGGCGGCGACACGTCACCCGCCGTGACGGCACGCTCATGGACCGGGACGACGCGGAGCTCCACGGCGCGGCCGGCGAGGACGTCGTCGCCGAGCGGCTCGCCCGCGGCCTCGCGCGGGAGAAAGACGCGCCAGAGGGTGCCGCGGTTGTCGCGGTCGAGGGGCCGGACGAACCGCTTCTCGGCGAGGGCGGCGAGGACGCGCAGGAGCCGCCGCTCGGAGAGGCGCAGCCGCTCCATCAGGTCCTTCTTCGCGACCCGGCAGAAGTTCCGGCCCTCGGCGACCGACAGCCGCAGCAGGTGGAGGTAGGCGGCCTGCTCCTCGGCCTCGAGGAGCGCGGAGGCGCGGTCGAAGACGTCGAGGGGGATCGCGGCGAACGCGGACCGGACGCGGACCGCACCGACGAGCTCGCCCGCGAACGGGACCCGCCGCATCTCGCCGGGCTCGAGCGCCTCCGGGGCGGGCGCGGGCGCACGGAGCGCGCGCGTGGCGATCGCCGCGCTGCCACGAACTCCGCGATAGTACGGGATCTTCGACACGCCGCCGCCTCCGCCCACGAACCCACCGTGAGCGTAGTCGGGCGATATCGCGCGTCAAATTTTCAGCGGGGGGGGGGAGGCTCGCCCCGCACGACTGCGGAGGCGCTAGATCAGCCCCCGGCTCCGGCGAAGAAGCTCGATCGTCTTCTGGTACTCGATGTCCCAGGCGCTCGTGCCCTCCTGCAGGTGCTTCAGGCGGGCGCGCGCCTCGCGATCGATCTCGTCGTCCACGTCGAGGTGCTTCTTGAAGATCTGGAAGACCTTCTTCCGGAGGTGGTGGTCCTCGGCGTAGACCTCCTCCACGTTCCGGGAGATGAGGAGGAACTCGATCATCTGGCCGATGACGTACTCGATCCCCTCGTCGCCCATCTTGAAGCCGCGGACGTCCGCCATCTCGCGCTTCACCTGGTTGAACTTGGAGTGATCGTACCCGCGCCGCTCGAGCGCCTCCCGCGTCGCCGCGTTCACCCGCTCCTCCGCCGCGAGGTACTCCTTCATGATCGCCGCCATGTCCATCTCGGCGTCGGCGATCCGGAGGGTCTCCACCTCGACGTCCCCATCCTGCATGAGGGTCTGAACCACCTCACGGGCGATCGTCGGGATGACCTTCGGGTAGAGCCGCATGAATTCTTCTCCGCTCGACGGCCGCGGCCCGCGCTCGGGCCGTGGGTTGAGCCTTGCGAAGGTCGCGAAGAAAAAGGGTAAAGCCGTATAAACCCCTGCCACTCTTGGTGGCAAGGAAAAACGTCCACCGTCGGCATGTTCCATGCGTCATCCGTCCGACGCATCGGCCCCCGTGGGCCCGTCCCCTTCTCGGGGCCCATGCGGACGACATCTTCGTCTTGGAGTTGGTTGTGAAGGGCGGCGCCGCGCGGCACCGCCCTCCCTCGACCAGCCGTGCGCCCTCGGGCGCGGCGCCTAGGTCGAGTAGATCTTCATGACGTCGGCGAGGAGCTTCAGCGCCTCGGCCTTCGGACGCTGGAAGGCGTTGCGGCCCATGATCGAGCCGAACGCGCCGCCGTCCTTGAGGCCGCGGATCTCCTCGAGCACCGCGTCCGTGCCCTTCGCCTCGCCGCCCGAGAAGATGACGATCCGCTTCCCGCCGAACGAGGACTGCACGACGTGGCGAACGCGCTCGGCGAGCGTGGCGCGCGGGATCTTCTGCTCCTCGTACACCTTCTTCGCCTCGGAGAGCTCGACGAGGTCCTTCGGCGGCTTCACCTTCACGATGTGCGCGCCGAGCTGGCAGGCGATCTGCGCCGCGTACGCGGCGATGTCCACCGCCGTCTCGCC
>JAHWYA010000427.1 GCA_020028115.1 Anaeromyxobacter sp. | reverse complement strand
GAGTCCAGGCGGGCGCGCCGACCGGCGCGGGCACCGTCCGGTGCACGGACACGGTCGCGCCCGGCGTCGTCGGCCTCGGCGCGCCGCTCGCGACCGGCGCGGGCACGCCGGGCTGGGTGAGTACGGCCTCCGTCACGATCCCGATCGTCACCCAGGCGACCGACGCCACCTCGCCCGCGAGCAACCTGCGCGGCTACCAGACGGTCGTCGGCGCCGCCCCGAGCTGGGGCGCCGCGACGCTCGTGCCGGCGTCGCCGTCGCCGCCCTCCTCGCTCACCGTGAGCGGGCTCGCCGCGGGTGCCACGAGCACGATCTGGGTCCGGGCGATCGACTGGCTGGGGAACGCCGGCGAGGCGGTGAGCGTCCAGGTGGTGCGCGACGTGACCGCGCCGCCCGCGCCGACCATCTCCACCCCGCAGGCGTACCTCGCGAACACGACGAGCTCGGTGACGCTCACCGGCTCCGACGCCGACGTGAACTTCCTCCGGTACGAGGCGTGCTGGACGAGCGACCCCGTCACCGCCGGGTGCGCGGCGTCCGCGCCGTGCGCGCCGTCGCCGATCGCGCAGACGTTCCCGCTGCCGCTCGCGACGGGCCAGCGCACCTGCGTCTGGGCGCAGGCGGTGGACCGCGCCGGCAACGCCAGCGCGCAGGCCGTCGCGTCGGTGGTGAGCGACCAGCAGACGCCGGCACCTCCGGTGATCACGCCCGCGTACGATCCGGCCACGCTGACGGTGCGGAGCGGATGGGTGGACCTCTTCGTCCAGACGCCCGCGACCGATCAGCCGGGCACGGGCGCGCCGTGGGCCGGCGTCGCGTGGATCGAGGTCGACAGCGGCCTCGGGTTCGCGCCGCTCTGTCCGGCGGCCGCGTGCCACGCCGGCGGTACGTATGCCCCCTGCGCGTGCGGCTGCACCGATCCGCGGCTGCGCTGCAGCGAGCCGGGCGGCGGGAGCCTCGCCGCGCTCCGGCTGTCGCTCGTGAGCGGCGGCGCGACGCGCGTCGCGGTGCGGGCGGTCGACCTCGCCGGGAACGTGGGCGACGCGATCGGCCAGGAGATCCGGACCGAGGCCGCCGCCGACGTGATCGCGACGACCGCGTACGGCGCGGAGTTCCGGCCGCGGATCTCCGGCACCGTGCTGACGTTCGAGCATTACGAGAACGCCACCTCGGGGAAGAAGTGGCGCGTCCTCGACCTCGGCGCCGACGGCAGGTCCGGGGCCTCCGATCCGAGGTGCGACGTCACGGCCGAGGCCGCGGACGCGGGCTCGGGCTCGCTCGTCGCGTACGTCGACGGCGCCGGCGTCCACGGCGTGCGGAAGGGCGCGGCCTGGTGCGCGGCGCCCGCGCCGTTCACGATCGCGGCCGGCACGGACATGCAGCTCGTGGCCGCCGCCGGCGAGCGGGTGGCGTACGTGCGCCGCGACGCGTCGGCGAAGCTGCACGTCGTCGAGCCGGGGCTCGACCGCGAGATCGGGACCCCCGACGACCTCTCGACCCTGGTCGCCGACCGCTGGGTGATCCGGCCGATCCAGGCCGGCGGGCGCGCCGTGCTCGCCGCGACGCAGGACGCCTCGGGCGCGCCGGTCGTCTGGAGGATCTTCTCGGCGCAGGTGCGCTTCTTCGCCGGCTTCCAGGAGGCCGTGCTGCCGATCGCGTCGAGCGACCTGCCCGCGCTCTCGCGCGACGGGACGCTGGTCGCGTACACCGACGCGACCGCGGGGCCGAGGAAGCTGTGCGCCCGGTACGCGGGTGATCACACCTTCGACCCGGACGACGCCGTCACGTGCGTCACGCCGGAGGGCCTGGCCGCGCCGGGGAGCATCGCGACGGACGGGACCCACGTCGTCGTCGCCGCTACGGACAAGCGGATGATCCACTGGGACGCGGGACCGGACGGCCGCCTCGGCACCCCGGACGACACCCTCGCGACCATCCGGCAGTCGCCCAATCGCCAGAACGACCTGTCGATCTCGGGGGGCCTCCTCGTGTGGGAGGAGGGCATGGCGATCCTGATGCGCGACCTCTCGGCGGTGCGCTGGGAGACCCTGAGCCCGTCCCTCATGCCGGGCTTCGTGTGGTCGAGGACGAACGGGGCGGGGACCCTGTTCTGGTCGGGGGGCGGGGACCACGCGCGGTCACCGGACGGGTACGAGACGCTGAACTCCGTCGCATCGATCTGGGACTTCGACGCCTTCGGGGACGACCTCGTCGCCTCGTCGCCGGGCGGCGTGACCGTGGTGAGTCCGGATCCCGCGACGGGCCTCTTCTTCGGCGGAGGCTCGACCGCGACGCTCGTCTACCCGTCGTCGCAGATCGTCGGTTGGTACGAGGTGAAGCCGGGCCGGGCGCTCTTCTGGGAGTGGGAGGGCAGCTCCGGCAGGAACCTCCGGGTGCTGGAGGCCGGCGGCGCGAGCCTCGCCACCGCAGGGCCGGCCGACGTGGTGACCCTGGACACGGTGGCCGACATGGACTTCCTCGACGCGGCCCTCGCGGCGCACCAGGCGGTCTACTCGTGCGCCCCGAACCGGCGGACGTGCGTCGCGGGCGCGGGTGGCGACGACGTCTTCGGCACGGGCGACGAGCCCGCCGTGGCGGCCCTCGTGCACCCGCCGGGCAGCGTCCGTGCGGGGGCGGACGTGCAGCACGCGTACCTCCACGCCGACCGCGGCTGGATCGCCGCGTCGGAGGCGCCGACCCCGTGGACCGGCAGCGGCGGGGTGTACGCGATCGATGCCGGCCCCGACGGCCTGTTCGCGACCGCGGACGACTCCGAGCTCTCCATCTCGAGCGAGCCGCTGTCTCCCACCCAGTTCTCGGTCGCGGGCGACTGGCTCGCGTACCTCGACGGCGGGGTGCCGGGCGGCAAGCAGGTCTTCCTGCGCAACCTGCGCGACGGCTCCATCCGGCAGCTCACTTCCCACTTCTCGACCAAGGACAACGTGCTCGTGGAGCGGAGCGGACGCGTCTCATGGGTCGACGGCATCTTCACGACGGGCGCGATCTTCACGAGGACGCCGTGACCCGCCCCGTCCGCCGGCTCGACCGGGAGGGACTCCTGATGAAGACGTGCATCCTGCTCGCGCTCGCGCTCGCCCTGCCCGCCCGCGCGGAGGACCTCCGCGCCGCCTCGGAGCGCGCCGCGACGGAGCTCGCGGCCGCGCTGACGGCGAGCCCGGAGCGCGCCGCCGTGCTGATCGTCGCGGTC
>JAHWYA010000047.1 GCA_020028115.1 Anaeromyxobacter sp. | reverse complement strand
CGCGCCGGCTCCCCGTGTCCGGCCCGCTCTTCCTGGCGGGCTTCCTCGCCGTCACCGGCTCGCCGCCGTTCGCGCCGTTCTTCAGCGAGCTCGCGATCCTGCAGGGCGCGCTCCGCTCCGGCCGCTCCGGGGTGGCCGCCGCCTACCTCGTGCTCCTCGCCGCGATCTTCGTGGCGATGGGCGCGACGGTGCTGCGGGTGGTGGTGGGCAGCCCCGGCGACGAGGGCAAGGAGGCGCGCTTCACCGATGCCGCCTCGACCGCGTGGCCGCCCCTCGCGCTGATGCTCGGCGTCCTCGCCCTCGGGCTGTGGGTGCCGCGCCCCCTCCTCGCGCTCTTCGACGCGGCCGCTACCGCGGTGGGAGGCTAGCCGTGCCCGGACGCGTCCTCCAGGTGCGGAGCGGCGAGGCGACCGACGCGGGCGCGGTCCCGCGCCTCCCGCTCGACGACTTCCAGGGCATCCTCGCGGACGCGGTCACCGCCGGTCACCGCGCCTCCGCGTACTTCGGGGAGGCGTGGCACGAGGGCGTGATCCTCACCGCCGCCATCGCGAACGACGCGCGCGGGACCATCGGGCTCCTCTCGACGCGGGTCGAGGGCGTCATGCCCTCGCTCGCGCCCGAGTGCCCGTCGCTCCAGCTCTTCGAGCGGGAGCTCGTCGAGCAGCTCGATGTCGGCGTCGCCGGCCACCCGTGGCCGCGCGCGGTCCGCTTCGAGCCCGCCCGCGTTCCCGGCGGCGCGGGCGCCGGCGCGCCGATGACGATCCCCGGCGACCACCCGTTCTTCGCGGTCGAGGGCGAGGAGGTGCACGAGGTCGCGGTCGGCCCCGTCCACGCCGGGATCATCGAGCCGGGCCACTTCCGGTTCCAGTGCCACGGAGAGAACGTCCTCCACCTCGAGATCGTCCTCGGCTACCAGCACCGCGGCGTCGAGCGGCTGCTGGAGGGCGGCCCGACGCCGCGCACCCTCGCGGTCGCCGAGTCGATCGCGGGCGACACGGGCATCGGCCACGCGCTCGCCTACGCCCGGGCGCACGAGGGTCTCGCCGGCGTCGGCCCGCCTCCGCCCCGCGCGGCGGCGCTGCGCGCGGTCGCGCTCGAGCTCGAGCGGCTCGCGAACCACGTGGGCGACCTCGGGGCGCTCGCGTCGGACGTCGGGTTCCTGCCGACGGCGAGCTACTGCGGCGCCCTCCGCGCGGACTTCCTGAACGCGCTCGCCGAGCTCTCCGGCAACCGGTTCGGGCGCGGCCTCGTCGTCGCCGGCGGGGTCCGGCACGACCTGCCGGACGACGCGGCCCTGCGCCTCTCCGACCGGCTCGAGAAGGCGTGGGAGCACGTCCGGGCGGCGGCGAGGCTCTTCTTCCGGGCCGCGTCGGTGCGGAACCGCACGGACGGGACGGGGACCATCTCGCGGGCGCTCGCCGCCGAGCTCGGGCTCGTGGGCCCGGTCGCGCGCGCGTGCGGGCTCAGCCTCGACGTCCGGGCCTCGCACCCCTTCGCGCCGTACGACACGACGCCCGTCCCGGTCGCCCTGGCGCTCTCGGGAGACGTCACGGCGCGCGCGCGGGTGCGGCTCGACGAGGCGGAGCGGAGCGCCGCGTTCGTGCTGGCGGCGCTGCGCGCGCTCCCGCCGGGCCCGGTCCGGGCGCCACCCGCTCCACCGCGCGCGAGCTCGATCGTCGTCTCCCTCGTCGAGGGCTGGCGCGGCGAGATCTGCCACGTCATCCGGACCGGCGCGGACGGCCGGTTCGCCCGCTACAAGGTCGTCGACCCCTCGTTCCACAACTGGATGGGGCTCCAGCTCGCGGTCCGCGGCCAGCAGATCAGCGACTTCCCCCTCTGCAACAAGAGCTTCAACCTCTCGTACTGCGGGCACGACCTGTGATCGACGTCCTGCTCACCCGGCTGCGTCTCGGACGCCAGACGATCGCGTATCCGGACGGGCCCGTGCGGCTCCCCGACCGCTTCCGCGGGCGCCCGGCGCTCGACGCGACGCGCTGCCCCGCCTCCTGCGACACCTGCGCCGGCGTCTGCCCGACGGACGCGGTGCATCCGGGGCCGGGCGCGCTCCGCATCGACACCGGCGCGTGCCTGTTCTGCGGTGCGTGCGCGGAGGCCTGCCCCGAGGGCGCGATCCGCTTCACGCGCGACTACCGCCTCGCCATGCGGACGCGGGACGAGCTCGTCGCGACCGCGGACGTGCCCCTCCTCGCGCGCGCCCTCGACGCGCGCATGCGCCGCGTCTTCGGCCGCTCGCTGAGGCTCCGGCAGGTCTCGGCGGGAGGGTGCAACGCCTGCGAGGCGGAGCTGAACGCGGCCGGCAACATCCAGTTCGACCTCGGCCGGTTCGGGATCCAGTTCGTCGCGTCGCCGCGCCACGCCGACGGCCTCGTCGTCACCGGACCGGTCTCCGCGAACATGCGCGTCGCGCTGGAGAAGACCTGGGAGGCGACCCCGGCGCCGCGGCTGCTGATCGCCGCCGGCGCCTGCGCGATCTCGGGCGGGCCATTCGCGGGGAGCCCCGTGTGCCACGGCGGCGTGGACGCTCTCCTCCACGGCGTCCCCGTGGACCTGTACGTGCCCGGCTGCCCTCCGCACCCGGTGACGGTCCTCGACGGGCTCCTGCGCCTCCTCGGGCGGCTCGAGGGCGATCGGCTCGACGTGACCGACACCGGCGTGCTCCGCGAGGACTGGCGGTAGCGATCCGGGGTCAGTGCGCGGTCGCGTCGCCGGTGACGGCCCGGAGGACCTGGTCCGGGTCGGGCGGCTTCGCGACGTGCTCCTCGAAGCCCGCGTCGAGCGCGCGCTGGCGGTCCTCGGGCTGCGCGTAGCCGCTCACCGCGACGAGGTGCACGCGGTCGTAGCGCCGGTCCGACCGGAGCGCCCGGGCGACGTCGTAGCCGCTCATCCCGGGCAGCCCGATGTCGCACAGCACCACGTCCGGGAGGGTGCGCGCCGCCATCTCGAGCGCGCTCGAGCCGTCGAACGCGACCTGCACCTCGTGGCCGTAGAGCTGGACGAGGTCCGCGAGCGACACCGCCGCGTCCTGGTTGTCGTCGACGACGAGCACGCGCCGGCGCGGCGGGGCCGCGGCCTCCGTCACCGCCGCGCCCCGCAGCTCGGCGACGCGCTCCGGGCGGAGCACCGGCAGCCGAACCGTGAACCGGGCGCCGCGGCCGCGCCCCTCGCTGGAGGCCTCGATCCTCCCGCCGTGAAGCACGACGAGCCCCTTCACCAGCGCGAGGCCGAGGCCGAGGCCGCCCTCGGTGCGCGCGAGCGACTGCTTCTCCTGGACGAACGGCTCGAAGATCCGCTCGAGCAGCTCCTTCTCGATCCCGGACCCCGTGTCGGCCACGCAGAGCACGACGGCGTCGCCGTCGACGACCACCGCGAGCGACACCCGCCCGCCGGCGGGCGTGAACTTCGCGGCGTTCTGGAGGAGGTTCCCGATCACCTGGGCGAGGCGGGTCTCGTCGCCGTCGACCCAGGCGCCGTCCGCCGGGGCGTCCACCTCGAAGAGGATCCCTCGCTCGTGCATGAGCGCGCGGTGGTCCTCCCCCGTCCGCCGCGCCAGGTCCGCGACGTCGAGCTCCGCCCGGCGGAGCTCCACCTTGCCCCGCACGATCCGGGTGACGTCGAGGAGGTCGTCGACGATGCGCGTGAGGTGCGTGAGCTGCCGCCCGGCGACCTCCCGCGCCCGGCGGGCCTGCTGCCCCGACGGCTCGGCGTGCTCGAGGACGTAGAGCGCGGTCCGGATCGGCGCGAGGGGGTTCCGGAGCTCGTGCGAGAGCATCCCCAGGAACTCGTCCTTCGCCCGGCTCGCGTCGCGCAGCGCCCGGCCCGCGGCGGCGCGCGCCGTGATGTCGTGCGCGTACGCGTTCACCTCGTCGCCGATGGCGACGGCGACGAACGTGAACATGCGCTCGCCGACCGCGAGCTCCTGGTCGGCGCGGCGCCCGCTCGCGCGGGCTCGCCGCGCGAGCTCGGCGAGCGGCGGAGAAGCGGGGGCGCCCGCGACGACCCCGAGCCCGGCGAGCTGCGAGAGCGCCGCGTCGTTCGCGTACGCGACGGTGAGGTCCGGCGCGAGCCGGAGGACCGGATCCGGGTTCTCCTGCGGGAACCGCGCCAGCTCCCGTGCCTGGCGCTCCGCGTCACCGCGCCGGAGCGCCGCCTCCGCCATGTCCGAGAGGAACGTCGCGAGCGCGGTGTTGTACGAGACGATGTTCTCGACCTCGGCGCGGGTGAACACCGGCACGCGATCGAGCGCCGCGAGGTACGAGACCTCGTCGAACCCGAACATCCGCGCCTGCTCGATGAAGAACGCGCGGTCCGGCGACTCGCCCTCGTAGAAGAACTGCCCGAGGAAGAGCGTCGCGAGGTGGGCGCCGCCGGCCTCGATCGGGACCCCGATGTCGCGCAGGCCGTTCTTGCACGTGTACTCGCAGGGGTGGCCACGCGAGAGGTTGTGCTTCACGTGGTCGTCGCTCTCCCGGCACCGCTCGGCGGAGATGGGGTTCGCGCGGTGGTAGAGGGTGCAGATGTCCTGCCACCCGAACCCCACGAGGACCGCGCCGTCCACGGCGTCGATGATGCCGATGGGCATGCCGCTCGCGCGGTAGTTCGCGTCCGCGAGCTTCCGCACGAGCGCGACGTCGAGGAGGTCCGCGAAGCGCACGATCGCGGAGAGTATCGCGAGTCTCCCGACCCCGGCAGGCCCCCACGTGGGAGGGCGGACGGCCGGGCGTGTGCACGTGTCCCACGTCCGAGCGTCACGCGCCGGGAGGCGCAGAGATGGCGCATGGCGCAGCAGGACGGGATGCGCAGCGTGGGGGCCCCGAAGACGGCGGCGGCCCGGCGAAGTTTCCGCCGGGCCGTCGTGACTCGGGCGCGAGTGCCCGCGCGGGGCGCCGCTACTTCCCGCGGACGGCGCGCGTAGCCTTGGCGACGGCGGCGAACACGAGCGGGATCTGCGCGTCGGCGCAGGACGAGAACGCGATCCGGAGGTCCTGCTTCCCGAGGGCGATCGTCCCGACGCCGAGCTCCTCGAGGGCGCGGCCGCGGACGGTGTCCGCGTCGGCGCCCTTCAGCCGGACGCACATGAAGTAGCCCGAGTTGAACGGGTAGACGTCCCAGCAGTCGGCGTACTCGGCCTTGCGGCTCTCCTTCTGCGCGATGGACGCGCGCGAGCGGAGGACCGCGACCTTCTCGGCCTGCTGCTTGCGGAAGTCAGGGTCGCCGAGCGCCTTCAGCACGATCGACTGGCCGGGGTTCGAGATGTTCGAGACGTACGCGCGGATGAGGCCCGCGGTCTTGTCCTCGAGCGCCTTGTAGGCGCCCGCGGTGCCGTTCTTCACGCCGAAGGTGATGAAGCCGACGCGGAGCCCCCAGACGAACTCCTCCTTCGTGGCGCCGTCCACCTTGATCGCGAGGAGGTTGTTCGACGCCCGCGCGAGGCGGCCGAAGATCGACTCCTTGTCGCAGGCGTCGTCGAAGAACATGCCGTAGTACGCGTCGTCCACGCAGACGACGAGGCGCGTCCCCGCCTCGGCCTCGGCGGTGAGCGCCTTCGCGATCCCCTCCATCTCCGCCTTGGTCGGCGTGTAGCCCGAGGGGTTGTTCGGGAAGTTCAGGGAGACGACGAGCTTCTTGCCGCGGAACTTCGCGAGGCCGGCGGTGAACCCTGCGAGGTTGAAGCCGGTCAGCTTCTCGTCGAAGAACGGGAAGTAGTTGAACTGCGCCTCGAGCCGGGTCTCCCAGTTGAGGTTGTAGTTCTCCCACATGAGATCGGGCGTGAGCACCGGGTCGCCCGGATCGAGGAACAGGTCGCCGACGAGGCCGAGGCCGTGCGTCAGCGCGTTCGTCACGACCGGGTTCGACGTCGGGTGGTCGCCGAGCGACGGGGTCTCCTGGCGCTGCTTCTTCGCCCACGCGGTGCGGATGTCCGGCTTCCCGTACGACGGCGCGTAGTCGTAGATCTCGGCCGGCGTGAGGCCCTGGAAGTACTTGTTCACGCAGGCGAGGTGCACCGGCGCGCCGTTCTCGGTGGCGATGCCGATGGTCGCGTTCGCGGTCTTCGCCTTCTGCTTCGCCTCGCCGCTCTGGGCGAGGATGCCCTTCGCGGGGAAGAAGAAGCGCTTGCCGCGGGCGGACAGCATCGAGAGGAGGACCGGGCAGTCCTTCTCGAGCGACTCGTTGGCGGCCTGGGCGAGGGGGTGCAGGGGGGCGGGGCTCATCGCGTTCGCTCCTCGGGTGCAGCGGTTTGGGGTGCGTTCGGGCGCTGATTAGGTGCATGAGCGGGCGGAGAGGGTCAACCCCTTCCGCGCCGCAGGGGCAGACGGCCGCCCGCCTGCGGCTCCCCCACCCGGCCGGCGGCACGCCGCGCGCGGGGTGGTGAAGATCCAGGGTGCCGACAATCCAGATCCCCCCGCGTCGCCGCGGGTCTACGATGGGCGAAACCCGCGCGCCGAGGTCCTCCAGGATGATCGCCCGGAACGGCAAGACGACCTTCTACGAGGAGGCGATGGCGACGTTCCACCGCGCCGCCGACCTCATCGAGCTGAACCCGCGCGTCCGGATGGAGATCGAGGAGCCCGACTTCGAGCACATCTTCTACGTCACGATCGAGACGCGTGACCGGCTCGTCCCGCTGTCCGCCGAGGAGGCGAACCAGTTCCGGGACGTCCGGCCGTCGTCGGTGAAGGCTGCGGACGCCCTCGAGCCGCTCGCGAACGGCAACTTCGTCCTCCACCGCCGCGCCCTCCTCGAGTCGGACATCGAGCTGCGCCGCGGGGTCATCAACATCCCGCAGAAGGGGATCTTCCGCGTCCAGAAGGGCGGCCCCCGCAAGTTCAAGGCCTACCGGATCCAGCACAACCAGGTCCGCGGCCCGTACAAGGGCGGCATCCGCTACCACCGCGACGTCTCGCTCGACCTCTTCAAGACGCTCGCCGCCGACATGACCTGGAAGACGGCGATCGCGGAGGTCCCCTTCGGCGGCGCGAAGGGCGGCATCAAGATCGATCCGTTCAACTACTCTCGCGAGGAGATCGAGCACCTCACGCTGCGCTACGTCTACAAGTTCAAGAGGTTCATGGGGCCGTTCCTCGACATCCCGGCCCCCGACGTCGGCACGAACGGCGAGATCATGGCGTACATGATGCGGCAGTTCACCGACGGCGAGCGCGAGCACCACAAGCTGCGCGGCGTCGTCACCGGCAAGGACGTGCGCATCGGCGGCTCGGAGGGACGGCTCAAGGCGACGGGCCAGGGCGTCGTCTACTGCATCGAGGAGTGGGCGCGGGAGCGGGGCTTCTCCATCCCGGGCGCCCGCGTGATCGTCCAGGGCTTCGGCAACGTCGGCTCCTCCGCCGCGGAGATCCTCCACGGCATGGGCGCCCGGATCGTCGCCGTGAACGACGCGAACGGCACCGTGCACCGCGACGCCGGGCTCGACGTCCCCGCCCTCGTCCAGCACGTCCACCAGAACCCGGCGAACCTCCGCCGCACGGTCGCGGGGTTCGCGGGCGGCGCCGCAGTCTCGAAGGACGACTTCTGGCGCGTCGACGCGGACATCTGCATCCCGGCCGCCCTCGGCGAGGAGATCACGGGCGACGTCGCGGAGCGGCTCCACGTGAAGCTCGTCGCGGAGGGCGCGAACGGGCCGACGACGCGCGACGGCGACCGGGTGCTCGCCGGCCGCAAGATCGACGTCATCCCGGACGTGATCTGCAACGCGGGCGGCGTGACCGTCTCCTACTACGAGTGGCTGCAGAACCAGCGGCTCGAGCACTGGACCGAGGCGGACGTGAACGGCCGGCTCGCGTTCGCGCTCAAGAAGAACTACGCGATCATCCGCGACATCGCCCGCGACCGGCCGCAGCGCGGCGAGCACCACGACTCGCGCGGCCTGTGCGTCGGGCGCGAGGTCGACGTGCGCACGGCCGCGATGGTCCTCGCGCTCCGCCGCATCGAGGCGCACTACCTCCTCGAGGGCTTCTCGCAGTAGCTACGCATCATCGCCGCAGATGGCGTCGAGGAGCGGCTCGCGCCGATCGCGGAGCAGCCGCGCCTGCCGCGGGAGCGTCACGCGGTAGACGGCGAGCCCGGCGAGGCCGAGCGCCGCCCAGCCCGCGGGCAGGAGCCACGGCTGGTCGAGCCGGATCGCGGCGAGCACCGGGACCGAGAAGAGCGCCCCGCCGGCCGAGAAGATGGCCATGCCGGCGAGCGCCGAGACCGGGGAGAGGTGCCCGCCGCGCTGGATGGTGTGCGGCGCCGGCCGCGGGTTCATCACCGACACGAGGTTGCCCGCCGAGAGGAACCACGGCGCGATCCCGGCGTGGAGCGCGAGCGCGCCGAGGAGCGCCCAGGACGGCGGCGCGCCCCCGAGCGAGACGCCCGCGCCCGCGCTCGCCGCGAAGAGCGCGAGCGAGAAGGCGTAGGCGGCGAGGTTCTTCGCGACGAGGACGTCCGCCGGCGCGACCGGCGCGAGGAACCAGGCGCGCCCGCCGCCGCGCTCCCACCCGAAGGCGTTCAGCCAGAACGGCTGCGTCGCGAGGTGGGCGTAGAGCGCGAAGCCGAAGAGCGGGAGCGCCCGGACGACCTCGCCCGCCTCCGCCGGGATGCGAGGCACGAGCTTCCACCCGACGAAGCCGGCGAGAGCAGGGACGACGAGCGCGAGGACGCTCGCGATCGGGTGGCGGAGCACGTACTTGCCCTCCTTCTCGAGGAGCGCGCCGAGCCTGCCCGGAACCCGCCACCCGCCCTCCCCCGTGGCCGCCGCGCGCGGCGCCTGGTCGCCGCCGGAGCGCGCCGCCGCGAGGGCGAGGCGGTAGGCGCACCACGCGGCCGCGGCGCC
>JAHWYA010000426.1 GCA_020028115.1 Anaeromyxobacter sp. | reverse complement strand
ACCCCGCGCCGACGAGGGTGATCGCCGTGCCGGTGCGCCCCTGTCGCGGCGTGATGCTCGAGACGACGACCGGGACGGCGGTGGTGCTGCGGGCAGTGGTGAACTCGGCCGTGAAGGCCGCAGGCATCGGCGAGCCGGGCTTGCCGCCGGCGTCCTCGTGGATGCCGTCCACCACGAGGCGGTACGTGGCGGCGGTGGCGAGGGGCTGGGCCGGCTGGAGCGTGACGACGGCCCCGGCGGCGCTCACCGTCGCGTCCACCTGCTGACCGTTCGCGGAGCCGTCCATGCGGAGCAGCCGGACGGTGGCCGGGTCGGCGTCGAAGATGGGCCGGCTCATCGTGAGCCGGATGGGCGCCGTGACCGGGACGCCCGCCGCGCCGTCGGCTGGCTCGCAGCCGACCACGACCGGGAACTGGAGCGGAACGACCGCGAGACCGTCGTTGGCGATGCCGCCGAGCAGCCTGATCCCCTCGGCCACGCCCTTGTTCTCCGCGATCGTGACGACCGCGACGTCGCGCTCGAGCGCGACGCCGGCGAGGGCGCTCGCGGGGAAGAGGTCGACGGCGTCGATGGACCGGTAGTTGCCGGGATCCGCGATGGCGGTCACCTGGAGGAACCCGAGGGCGCCGGTCCAGCCGCCGACGCCGAACTGCGGTCCGGCCGAGGCGAACTGGAACTTCCCCATGGAGCCGGTCCCGAGCATCGCCTGGAGCGGCGCGGAGAGCTTCGGATCCGTCGGGCTCGCGAGGGACAGCGCGTTCAGGGTCGCGTTCGCGACGAGGCCCCGCCGGCCCTCTCCGGAGAGGTCGAGGAAGCCGCTCGGCAGGGACGCGATGGCCCGGATCCCGGGCTGGGCGAGATCGACGACGATCCCCCTCCCATTGGCCCCCGCCAGCAGGGCGTGGTGCCCCTGGGTCGCCACGCGCGCGACCGAGAGCTGCTGCTGGCTGCCGCCGACGAGGAAGGTCGAGTAGTAGCCGAGCAGCACCGGCTGGGCGGGATCGACGATGGAGAAGACGGCGAGCCCCTTGGCGCCCGCCGCGACGAGGACGAGGTCGTCCGCGAGGGCGACCGACGTCGCGACGCCCTCGAAGGGCACGTTCGCGACGACCTTGGCGCCGGTCTTGTCCGAGGTGTCGTAGACGAGGAGGGTGGGCGCGCCCTCGCCCGCCATGTCGAACAGCTGGAGGACCGGCGCGTTCGCGACGACGTAGGCGAGGTTGCCGCGCACGGCGAGGTCGGCCGGCGAGTACGGCAGGGGGACGTCGACGACCCCCGCCACCGACGCGCTGCGCGGGTTGCGCACGTCCACGAAGGAGAGCGCGCCGAAGCGGCTGGTCGCCGACATCTGGAGATACGTCGGCGCGGTGCTGGCGATCTCCGCCTCGGAGAGCACGTACGCCCACCCACCGCTCAAGGCGACGCGGCCGGGCTTCGTGCTGGGGAGGCGGAACGCTGGCCGCTCCTTCGTCCCGTCGAGGGCGACGTCGTGCCGACCAATGATCGACGTGACCTGGAGCTCGGAGTACAGGAACGCGCCGGGGGCGAGCGCGCGGCGGCCGTCGGGGTTCTCCACGAGCAAGTCCGCCGGTCCGAAGGCGCCGGACGGCGTGTAGAACTGGATGTGCCCCGGCGTCAGGACGCGGACGTCCGCTGCCTCCTGATCACCGACCCAAACCCTCGCGCCCCGCTCGAACCCGGCGCCAGAGAGCGAGACGAGATCGCCGCCCGCGAGCTTGCCCGTCGCCGGCGAGCAGAACCCCGCCTGCAGCAGATCGAGGTAGGTGAACCCGCCCAGGAGCGAACCCTGCAAGCCGTCCGGGTTCATCACGGTGACGAGCGCCGGCCCGAGCACCCCCATGGGCGTCCGCGCCGAGATCCGGCCGTCCGGCAGCACCCGGACGTC
Source organism: Anaeromyxobacter sp. (assembly GCA_020028115.1). Taxonomy (GTDB): domain Bacteria; phylum Myxococcota; class Myxococcia; order Myxococcales; family Anaeromyxobacteraceae; genus Anaeromyxobacter. The sequence continues at coordinate 1,306 of JAHWYA010000426.1, read as the reverse complement.
CGTCGCCTCCGCGCCGGAGAAGAAGACCCGCGCGCCCTCCTGGGCGTTCAGGACCGAGATCGCCACGACCGTGCCGCCGTCCGCCGGACCCGCGCTCGGGACGACGTCGCTCACCATGGGGAGCGGGGCGTCCGCGCCGCGGGTACGGAAGCCGGCCACGACCTTGCGCTCGAGGGGCAGCTTCGCGTCCGTCTCGAGGCCCGTCTCGATCGTGAGGTAATACGCCTTCCCGGCGTCCAGCTTCGCCGTCGGGCTCACGAAGATCCGGCGGTCGCCGACGGTGATCGAGGTCGCCACCGCAGGCCCGATGACCGCCTCCTGCTCCCGCAGGACGACGTTCGCCTGGGCCGACGCCAGCGTCACCGGCGCCGACAGCTCCACCTCGATCGCGAGGTCAGGCGCCGAGAGCGCCACGTCCCGCGCCCCGTCGGCCGGCGTGAGCCGGGTGACGACCAGGCGCGGCAGCACGAACCCGGAGATCGACGCGGCCTCGGCGGCCGACGTCGGGTTGAGCGCGAGCGCTCCGCCCGCCGCGATGCCGACCTCCGCCGCCGCCGACAGGTTCGCGCGGGCCACCGGCTTCGCGTCGGTCCGATTGTCGGACAGCGCGGAGACGGTGAGGAGCCCCTTCACCGGAAGGGCGTCCTGATCGACGAAGCGGGTGGAGGCCACCACGACGCGGCCGGAGACCGCGACGTCCACCATCCCTGACGCGCGGAGATCGCGGCGGGCCGGCGCGTGGGAGAGCAGGGAGCGCACCGCGGGCTGCGCCCCGCGCGAGAGGTCGACGACGGCGAGCTGCGCGCCGCCACCGTCGCAGCCGACGTACGCCCGGTCGCCCTCGGCGGCCACCGCGACGGCGCCGGACGGCACGGCGACGAACCCGAGCTCCTTCAGCTCCGGATCGCCCAGATCGAGGACGCGGAGCCCGCCCGTGCCGGCCGCCACGAGGAGGAGGTCCCCCGTGACCGCGACGTCGTGGGCCACCCCGACCACCGGGATGTTCGTGAGACGGATCGGCTGCGAGGGATCGGCGAGGTCGACGACGGTGACCCCGGCCTCCCCGTTTGCCACGAAGGCCAGCCGATCGCGGGCCGCGACCCCGCCGATCTCGGGGCCGGCGAGCTCGATCGCGCCGCGCCGGACCGGGACTACCGGGTTCGACACGTCGAACACGGTGAGCAGCGCACCCCGCAGCCGCTTGTCCTTGTTCGACGCGCTCGTCGTGACGAGGGCGAGGCTCCCGTGGAACGCCGAGGAGACCGCCGGACCGTCGACGAGCACCCCGCTCAGTCCCGTCACGCCG
>JAHWYA010000425.1 GCA_020028115.1 Anaeromyxobacter sp. | reverse complement strand
CGCTCTTCGCCCGCGGCGACCCCATCGGCGCCATCGTCCTCCTCGCCGGCGAACGCCACGGCCCGTTCGAGCCCGAGGACCTCCCGCTCGCCGAGGACCTCGCGCGGCTGGTGGCGGCTGCGGTGGACACTGCGCGGCTCTACCGGCGGGCTCAGGAGGCGGTCGCGGCGCGCGACGAGTTCCTCTCCATCGCGTCCCACGAGCTCAAGACCCCGCTCACCTCGCTCATCCTCCACACCGACGGCCTGCGGGCCGCGGCCCGGCGCGGGGCGGCCGCCCAGGTCGCGTCGAAGGCCGACCTCATCCGCCGCTCGGCGGACCGGCTCACGCGGCTCGTCGCGAGCCTCCTCGACATCTCCCGGATCGGCGCGGGGCGCCTCGACCTCGAGCGGGAGGAGACGGACCTCGCGGACATCGCGCGAGAGGTCGTGGACCGGTTCGCGGAGGAGGCGCAGCGGGCCGGGTGCGAGGTTCGGCTCGACGCGCGCCCCGCGATCGGACTGTGGGACCCCCTGCGCCTCGACCAGGTGGTGACAAACCTCCTGTCGAACGCCATCAAGTACGGCGCGGGCGCGCCGATCGACGTCTCGGTCGGCGTCCGCGGCGGCCGGGCGATCGTGTCGGTGCGCGACCGCGGGATCGGGATCGGCGAGGCGGACCAGCGCCGGATCTTCCAGCGGTTCGAGCGCGCGGTCTCCGAGCGCAACTACGGCGGGTTCGGGCTCGGGCTGTGGATCGTGCGGCAGATCGTCGAGGCGCAGGGCGGCGTCGTGCGCGTGGAGAGCGCGCCCGGGGAGGGCTCCACGTTCACGGTCGAGCTCGACGTGGCGGTCCGCCCCCCCGCGGCGGACGAGACCCGCCCTCCCCGCCCGTCCCCCTGATGAGCCGCCCGGCGCGGTTCCATTCGGCGCGGGTCCTCTCTTACACTCCTCGCGTGCGCGTCGCGCTGTTCGTCCCGTGCTACGTGGACCAGCTCTGGCCGCGCGCGGCCCTCGGGGCCGTGCGAGTGCTCGAGGCGCACGGCGTCGAGGTCGCGTTCCCCGAGGAGCAGACCTGCTGCGGGCAGCCCATGGCCAACGCCGGGCTGTCCGCCGCCGCCGAGCCGCTCGCGCGGCGCTTCCTCGAGGTGTTCGGCGGGTTCGAGGCGGTGGTCTGCCCGTCCGGCAGCTGCACGTCGATGGTCCGGAACCACTACGACCCATTCCTCGCCGGCGCGCCGGGGTTCGACCGGCTGAAGGCGCGCACCTACGAGCTGTGCGAGTTCCTCGTGGACGTGCTCGGCGTCCGCGGCGCCGCGGGCCGCTTCCCCCACCGCGTGGCGCTCCACCAGAGCTGCCACGGGCTGCGCGAGCTCGGGCTCGGCGTGCCGAGCGAGTCCCTCCGTCCCCGGACGAACAAGGTCGACGGGCTGCTCCGGGCGCTCGGTGGGATCGAGCTCGTGCCGCTCGCGCGCGCCGACGAGTGCTGCGGCTTCGGCGGCACCTTCGCCGTCGTCGAGGAGGCGGTCTCCGCCCTCATGGGCAAGGACCGCCTCCGCGACCACGCCGCCGCGGGCGCGGAGATCGTCACGGGCACGGACGTGTCGTGCCTCATGCACCTCGAGGGGATCGCGCGCCGCGAGGGCCAGCCGCTCCGCTTCATGCACGTCGCAGAGGTCCTCGCGGAGGCCTTGCCTTGAGCGCGCCCGGCCCCGTGGCGGGAGGTCACCCGGTGGCGGCCGCGCGGTTCACGGCGGACGAGCCGCGCGCGCGGTGGCACGACCAGGCGCTCTGGTTCGTCCGCGAGAAGCGCGACCGCGCCGCCGCGCTCGTCCCCGACTGGGAGGCGCTCCGCGACGCCGCCGCCGCCATCCGCGCCCACGTCCGCGGCCGCCTGCCCGAGCTGCTCGAGGAGTTCGAGCGGAACGCGGTCGCGCGCGGGGCCCGGGTCCACTGGGCCGCCGACGCGGCCGAGCACAACGCCATCGTCCACCGGCTCCTCGCGGAGCGGGGCGTCACGCGCCTCGTGAAGTCGAAGTCGATGCTCACCGAGGAGTGCGGGCTGAACCCCTACCTCGAGGCGCGGGGGATCGAGGTCGTCGACACCGACCTCGGCGAGCGGATCGTGCAGCTCGCCGGCGAGCCGCCGTCGCACATCATCTTCCCGGCCATCCACCGGAAGCGCGAGGAGATCGGCGAGCTCTTCCACGCGAAGCTCGGGACCCCGCGCGGCCTCGCCGACCCGACCAAGCTGACCGAGGCCGCCCGCGGCCACCTGCGCGAGCGGTTCATGCGGGCGCAGGCGGGGCTCACCGGGGTGAACTTCGCGGTGGCCGAGACCGGCGGGATCGTCGTCTGCACGAACGAGGGGAACGCCGACATGGGCACCTCGCTCCCCCCCCTCCACATCGCGTGCATGGGGGTGGAGAAGATCGTGCCGCGGCTCGAGCACCTCGCGGTGCTCGTGCGCCTCCTCGCGCGGTCGGCGACGGGCCAGCCCGTCACCTCGTACACCTCGCATTTCCACGGGCCGATGCCCGGCGGCGAGCTGCACGTCGTCGTCGTGGACAACGGCCGCTCTCGCCTCCTCGCCGACCCCGCGCTCCGGGGCGCGCTCGCGTGCATCCGCTGCGGCGCGTGTCTCAACACCTGCCCGGTCTACCGGCGGAGCGGCGGCTACAGCTACGGCTGGGTGGTGCCGGGCCCGATCGGCTCGGTGCTCGCCGCCGCGCGCGATCCCGCCGCGCACCGCACCCTCCCCTTCGCGTCGACGCTGTGCGGCTCCTGCGACGCCGTCTGCCCGGTGAAGATCGACCTGCACGGCGCGCTGCTCCACGAGCGGCGGACGGCCGCCGCCGCCGGGCTCGTCCCGGCCTCGAAGCGGCTCGGGCTCGCAGTCGTCGCGCTCGCGCTCCGCCACCGCGCGCTCTACGAGGCGGCCGGGCGGCTCCTGCGCCTCGCGCTGCGGCGCTTCCCGCGCCGGCTCCTCTACGGACCGTGGAACCCATGGGGCCGCCGGCGCGAGCTGCCCTCGCCGCCCGCCGAGAGCTTCCGGGACACCTGGCGCAAGACGCGGGGAGCGGGCCGTGGGTAGCTCGGGGTCCCGCGAGCGGATCCTCGACGCGCTCCGCGCCGCGTCGGCGCCCGCGGCGCCGCGGCCCGACCTCTCGCGCGTCGGCGTGCGCTGGGACGATCCCGTCGCGCGGCTCGCGGACGCGGTCGCCGCGGTCGCCGGCCG
>JAHWYA010000424.1 GCA_020028115.1 Anaeromyxobacter sp. | reverse complement strand
CCCCTCGGCGGTCTGCGCGCCGTCGGTCCGGTAGAAGTGCGTGACGCGCTCCTCGGTCCGGGTGCGCGGGTTCATGATCGTCGTCTCCGGCCTGAGCGTCCCGGAGAAGACGCGGACGTAGTCGATCCGGCCGGCGAAGTGGTCGATGGTGGTCTTGAAGACCTGGCCGCTGAACGGCGCGTCGGGCGCCGCGTTGCGGAGGGTCTCGCGCCCGGCGAGGTCCTTGCCCTTCACCTCGCGCTTCTCCGGCCCGGGGAAGATCTGGACGGCGAGCTCGAGCACCTCCCGGACGCCCACGCCGCCCTTCGCGCACGCCACGGCGACGGGCAGGAACTTCTGCGCCGCGGCGCCCGCGGCGACGCCGCGCAGGATCTCCTCCGGGGAGAGCGCGCCTCCCTCGAGGTATTTCCCGAGGAGCTCGTCGTCGCACTCCGCGGCGGCCTCGACGAGGACCGTGCGGAGCCGCTCCGCCTCGGCCTTCAGCTCCTTCGGGACGTCGACCTCGGCCCACTTCGCGAAGGTCTTGCCGTCGTAGACGTGCGCCTTCATCGCGACGAGGTCGACGAGGCCGGTGCACTTGCCCGGCCCGCCGATGGGCAGGTGGAGCGCGACGGGCTTCACCTTGAGCGCGCTCTCGATGTCGCCGAGCGCCTTCGAGAAGTCGCTCAGCTCGTGGTCCAAGCGGGTGACGACGGCGATGCCCGGCCGGCCCGAGTCGGCGAGGACGTCGTAGGTCCGCTCGGCCCGGTGACGCGCGCCGTCCGCGGCGGAGACCGCGAGGAACGCGCCGTCCGTCACCTGCAGCGCCCACTCCACCTCCGTCAGGAAGGCGGCGAAGCCCGGGCAGTCGAGGACGTGGAACGATCGCCCCCCCTCCTCGAAGCTCTCCGGGTGGAGCGAGAGCGTGAAGTTCCGCTTCTTCTCCTCGGGCTCGGCGTCGAGGCGCGAGGTCGACCCCTCCGGGGACGCGCGCTTCGCGTCGGCGACCCGGAGCAGCGCCTCGACCAGGGCGGTCTTGCCGGCGCCGTCTGCGCCGAGGATGGAGAAGGTGCGGATGACGCGGGGGGTGGCCATGGCTCGTCGTCTCCGGAGGGCTGGCGTGAAGGCTTTCCCTGAGGATGCACCGGATCCGGGCGGCGGCGCCACGCCGATCTGCACGCGCGCCCCGCGCAGGAGCGCGCAGCCGCTCCCGTGCCCGGCGAGGCGGCGCGCGGCGGGCAGGCGTCCCGGCGCCGCGTGCGGTGGGCGCGCTCAGAACCCCCGCCAGAGCGCCTCGCGCGCCCCGTCCACCATGAACTGGATGGCGACCGCGACGAGGAGCAGGCCCGCCACGCGCTCGAAGATCGCGAGGCCGGTCCGGCCGAAGACGCGCTCGGTGCGGGCGGCGCCCGCGAGGATGAGGTAGCTCGCGACAGCGGTCACCGCGATGGAGCCGATCACCGGGAGGACGTGCCACCAGGGGCCCTCCCGCGCCCGCGCCACGAGCACCACCGCCGTGGCGATGGAGCCCGGCCCCGCGAGGAGGGGCATGGCGAGCGGCACGATCGCGACGTCGTCCTTCACCGAGCCCGCCTCGACCTCCTTCTCGGTGATGCGGGTCCGGGAAGGCTGGGTCCGGATCATGTCGAGGGCGAGGAGGAGGAGCACGATCCCGCCGGCGATCTTGAAGGCCCCGAGGCTGATCCCGAGGAGGCGGAAGATCCAGTGGCCGGCGAGGGCGAACGCCGCGAGCACGACGCCCGCGGTGAGCGCCGCCCGGAGCGCGGTCTCGCGCCGCTCCTCCGAGGTGTGCTCGCGGGTCATCGCGAGGAAGAACGGGACCGCCGAGAGCGGGTCGACGACGAAGAAGATCGCCGACAGCGAGACGAGCGTCAGGCTGAGGAGCTCCGCGGCCACGGACCGAGGGTATCGCGTGGCGGGTCTCCGGGCAGCAATTTGGATCGGCGCTACGCGTGCGTCCCGACGGGAACCCGGCGCGCCGCGCGGGCCGCGCGGGCGAACTCCGAGAAGCGCATCGCCCAGACGTTCCGCATGGCCTCGAGCACGATGCGGCGCGACATCTTGGAGCGGCCCACCCGCCGGTCCGCGAAGACGATGGGCACCTCGGCGACGCGGAAGCCCCGCTTCAGCGCACGGAAGGTGAGCTCGATCTGGAAGGCGTAGCCGGTCGACGCGACCGTCGGCAGGTCCAGCGCCTCGAGCACCTCGCGGCGGAAGCACTTGAACCCGCCCGTCAGGTCGCGCACGGGGATCCCCAGGATCTTCCGGGCGTAGAGGCTCCCGCCGCGGGAGATCACCTTCCGCGCGAGCCCCCAGCTCACGGTCCCGCCGCCCGGCACGTAGCGCGACCCGAGGACGACGTCGGCGTGGCGCGACGCCTCGAGGAGCGCCGGCAGGCGTCGCGGGTCGTGCGAGAAGTCCGCGTCCATCTCGAGCACGAGGCCGTAGCCCCGCTCGAGCGCCCAGGCGAAGCCGGCGAGGTACGCCCGGCCGAGCCCCTGCTTCCCCGGCCGGTGGAGGACGTGCACCCGGGGATCGCGCGCGGCGAGCTCGTCCGCGAGGCGGCCCGTCCCGTCGGGCGAGTTGTCGTCGATGACGAGGACGTCGACGCGAGGCGCCGCAGCGTGGATCGCCCTCACGATGGGCTGGAGGTTCTCGCGCTCCTCGTACGTCGGCAGGCAGACGATCGCACGGCGCTCGGACTCCATCCGTCACCCCATCGCGCGCGCGACCTCCTCCGCGACCCGCCGCGCCGCACCTGGCTCGCCCAGGGAGTCGCGCACCTCGCGCAACCCCTGCAGCTGCGCCTCGCGCGCGGCACGGTCCCCGAGCAGCCGCTCGACCTCCGCGGCCATCCGCTCGGGGCTCGCGTCCCGCTGGAGCAGCTCCGGAACGACCCCCCTACCCGCCAGGATGTTCACCAGCGCGAAGTGGGCAATCCGCACGAGGAGGCGCCCCACGAGGTACGTCAGCCAGGAGAGCCGGTACACGACCACCATCGGCCGGAGCATGAGCGCGGCCTCGAGCGTCGACGTCCCGCTCTTCACGAGCGCCGCGTCGCTCGGGAAGATGCGCCGGAGCTCCGACGCGCGGCTGCCGGGGACGAGCGCGACGGTCGTGCGCTCCGGCGCGAGGCCGAGCGCCTCGCGGTACCGCCCGGGCGCCTCCGGCGCCGGCTTCTCCGCGAACGGGTGGCCGACGAAGCGCGCCGAGACGCCGGTGCCCTCGTAGAACCGCTCCTCGAACGGGAGGATGCAGAGCATCCGGTCGACGACGCGCGCGATCTTCTTCGCCCGCCCCTGCCGCCACGCCCAGATCGTGGGCGAGACGTAGAACACCACCGGGATGCCGAGCTTCTTCAGCTTCGTGGCGAGGCGGAGGTTGAAGTCGGGGAGATCGACGAGGAGCGCGGCGCGCGGGCGGCGCTCGGCGGCGGCGCGGCCGAGGGCGCGGAGGATGCCGAGGATCCGCGGGATGCGCGGGATGACCTCGACGAGCCCCATGACCGAGATGTCCTCCGCCGGCGCGAGCGCCTCGAGCCCGGCCGCCCGCAGGCGCGGCCCTCCGACGCCGAAGGCGTGCACGCCCGGCCGCAGCCGCTGGAGCTCCTCGAGGGCGCGCGAGGCGTGCAGGTCGCCGCTCGCCTCGCCCGCGACGATGAGGACCTCATCCGACATGGCGGCGGTTCTACCACGCGCGGCCGGCGACGCACGCCGGGCGGGCGCCGCCGCGTGCTAACTTCCCCTGCGGCGGCCCCGCGGACCCCGCGCCGCCCTCCGGAGGCCCGTGGCGCTCTTCTCGAAGAAGCCGAGGACGCGGAACGAGATCGTGGCGGAGGCGGATCGCGCGCGCACCCGCGGCCGCGTGAAGCGCGCCGTCGCGGGGTACCGCGAGGCGCTCGCCACCGATCCCGAGGACCCATCGGTCAACGTGAAGCTCGCGCCGCTCCTCGCGCGCCTCGGCGACGCCGAGGGCGGCGCCGCCTGCTTCCGCACGGCCGCCCGGCGCCACCTCGCCCTCGGCTTCACCGACCGCGCCGCGGCGGTGAACGTCGCCGCCACGGCGGTGTTCCCGCTGGACGCGGGGTTCCGGCTCGAGATCGCGCGCCTCAACGTGCTGCGCGG
>JAHWYA010000423.1 GCA_020028115.1 Anaeromyxobacter sp. | reverse complement strand
ACACGACGCCGCCCGGCGTCCCGGGCACGCCCGCGCTCTCCGCGCAGGCCGGCGGGAGCCTGACCTTCGCGTGGGCCCCGGCGGTGGATCCGGAGAGCGGCATCGCCTCGTACGACGTCGCCGTCTACGTGAACGGCGGCGCGTTCCCGGTCTCGACCCAGACGGTGACGACGGCGAGCTTCGACTGGAACGCGTTCAACGGCGACACCGTTCAGGTCGAGGTGCGCGCGACGAACGGCGCCGGGGTGACCGGCGGCTGGTCGGCGAGGTCGGCGCCGGTGACCGTGGACGCGATGGCGCCGTGGGCGTCGTCGCAGACGCCCGGCTGGGGCCCGCAGCCCACGAACCTCGATCTCGTCGTCGCGTTCACGAAGCCGATGAACACGGCGAGCGTCGAGGCGGCCTTCTCCGTCACCTGGCAGGGCGGCTCGTCGCCGAAGAACGGCTACGTGTTCCACTGGTCGAACGACCGGCGCCGGGTGACGGTCGTCCCAGACACGCAGGACCCCGTCGGCGAGACCAACGTGGACGTGCTCCCCGAGGTGACCGACTTCGTCATGGCGATCGGGACGGGCGCCACCGACGACGCCGGCAATCCGCTCGGCGAGCCGTTCTCGTTCATGTTCTCGACGAGGGACGAGACGCCTCCGAGCCTCGTGACGGTCGTGGACCGGGCGAGCAACACGCCGTCGCCCTTCCCCGCGACGGTCACCCAGCCGCTCGCGCTCCTCGCGCGGTTCGACGAGGACATGACGCCGACCGGCGGGAGCGTCCGGCTCCAGACGCCGCAGGACTGGTTCGAGTCCGGGATCCGCTCCGCCGGGATCCAGGGCGCGACGACCTCGCCCGGTCAGATCGTCTTCACGCTCCAGAGCTGCGGGAACGTGGACCTGCGCGTCGGCGATCTCGTGACGGTGCGGGACGTGAACCCGCCGGAGTACGGTGTGACGCGCGCGCCGGTGGTGGCGTTCTCGCCCGGGTCGTGCCAGGTCACCGTGAGCACGGCGAGCGTGCCGGCGACGGCCTACTCGAACGGCGGCTGGCTGACGATCCCGTCCGACGGGCCGGACCGGATGCGCGTGCAGTGGGTGACCGCGCGCGACCTCCAGATAGAGCTGCCCGCCTGGTTCTCGATGGCGCCGGGCTCGGAGGTGCAGCTCGAGCTCTGGAACGTGAACGACCTCGCGTGGAACTACCCGAGCAGCATGCGGTCGACGCTCCAGATCGCGCCGACGGCTGACACCACCCCGCCTGCGCTCCTCACCGCCATCCCCGAGACCGGCGGCACCGCGGTGAAGGGCGAGACCCCGATCCTGCTCCGGTTCTCGGAGCCGCTCGCGGAGGCCACGGTCGCGGGCATCACCGCGACCTGCCCCGGCTGCGCGGGCCTGTATGTCGCGGAGTACGCCGCCGACCGCTTCGGTCCGCTGGTCGTCCTCTCGCCGCGCGCGAGCCCGCCCGCGAGCTCGGTCGTGACGGTCCACATTCCGCCGACGGTGAAGGACCTCGGCGGGAACTCGGTGGTCGCGACCGACCTGACGTTCACGGTCCAGTCGTCGTTCGAGGCGGGTGCGCCGCGCGTCCGCGAGACGACGCCCCCGGCCCGGGACGGCGCCGTCGTCCGCCCCGTCGCCGAGGTGTGGCGCGTCTCGGCCTCGGTCGAGGACTCGATCACCGGCCGCGCGGAGCCGCTCGACGCCCGGTCGGTGAGCGCGAACGACGTCCGCGTCGTCGACCTCTCGACGAACCTCCTCGTCCGCGGCTTCCGGACCACCGCGGAGCCGCTGAGCGGGATCGTGCAGCTCCGTCCCCCGAGCCAGTCGGGCCTGCGGTCGGGCGCGAAGATGCTCGACGTCACGGCGGCGAGCGCCGGCCTGGGCCAGGCGACCTACACCACCTCCCAGCCGCACGGGATGGAAGCGCCGGGTGCGTGGGTCTGGGTGGACATCTCCGGCGCGGGCTGGCTCTCGACGTGGAACGCGCGCGTCGTGGCGATCCCCGGCCCGAACCAGTTCACCGTCGATTCGGGCTCCTTCGGCACCGCCGGCGACGGGAGCACGACGATCGGGCAGGCGAACGTGCCGACGCCGAACAGCTACGAGGTCGCGCTCGCCGGCGTCCCCGGCGCGGACGGTATCCTAGACTTCCACGGCAACGCGCTGGCGCCGTCCACCTTCACGATCGACGTGCAGCCCTGGGCGAACCGGGTGCCGTCGGTGGACGAGCTGCGGGAGCTCCGCGTCCGCGTGTCCACCTCGCCGGTCGGCCGCGCGCTCTCCGCGGAGGCCCGGGTGAGCGATCCGGACGCGGGCACCTTCACGGCCACCCTGTGGGATCCGAACGGCCCGCTCTCCGGCAGCACGCAGACCTTGAACGGATACGGCTCCGGGTACGGCGGCGGCACGTCGTACCGGTTCCCGAGCGGCGACGGCGGCGGCGACGGCCCGCCGGACGCGACGAACCCGGCCGAGCTCGCCGCCTACGGCGGCTCGGGCTGGTACCCCTTCTGGCTCGTGCTCGACGACGGCGTCGCCGAGACCCGGTGGCTCCGTGAGCTGTGGATCTGGGCGACGGCCGACGTCCCGGTCATCGCGTCGATCCAGGACGGCGGCGTCGCCCGCAGCGTCGGTGCGAAGCCGCTCGTCCTCGAGAACGGCGGCGTGCCGGCGTTCGCCTGGACCAACCTGGACGCGGCGAACGCCGACCTCGCCGTGCTCTACGTCCTCGCCCTCGATGGCCTCGAGGGCGAGACCGGCGGGTTCCAGGAGTCCCTCACCTTCGCGCCGCGCGCGTCGGGGAGCCTGGCGATCTCGAGGCCGCTCGAGCCCGGCGTCTACCTGTGGACGGTCGCCCAGCAGAAGTTCGAGCCGGGGTCGTTCGACCTCGCGAGCAGCGCCTGGGCCATCGACTTCGGCGACCTGCCGCGAGCGCTGTTCGCGGTCGGGCCGTCGAATCGTGACCTCGCCGATCAGGTGTTCGCGGGCGCGCAGGCCGGGTTCGAGGGCAGCACGGCGTCCGGCGGCGGCATCGCCGTCGGGAACGCGGTGGGCACGTGGACGGTCGAGGGCGCGACCCCTGGCGCGGCGCCGGTCCAGGCGTTCACGGCGCTCACGAACCAGGACGGCGTGCCGGGCACGGGGGTCGACCTCCTCGCCTACGGCGCCGGCGAGCGGTTCACCATGACCCAGAACGCGGGTGGCTCGCCGGTGCCGCTCCCGAT
>JAHWYA010000422.1 GCA_020028115.1 Anaeromyxobacter sp. | reverse complement strand
GCAGCTCGCCTCGGGCGCGGTGGCCGGAGGCGACGCGCTCGCGCGGAGCGCCCGGCCGCGCCTGCGCGTCGATGCCGTATCCCATCCACCCTCGCCCCGGCCGCTCGGCCATCGCTCACCCGTGGGGGAGGAGGACGCACTTCACGCAGCCGTCCTCCTTCCGGTCGAACAGCGCGTACGCCTTCGGCGCGTGCTCGAGCGGCATGCGGTGCGTGACGAGCCCGCGCGGATCGAGCCGCCCGGCGCGCACGAGCTCGAGCAGGTGCGGCATGTACCGCTTCACGCTCGCCTGGGCCATCCGCAGCGTGAGCCCCTTGTTCATCGCGACGCCGATCGGGACGAGGTTCGCGGGCGGGCCGTAGACGCCGACGATGGACACCGTCCCGTCCTTGCGGACCGCGTGGATCGCCCAGGAGAGCGCGATCGCCGAGCCGGCCGCGAGCTTCAGCTTGCGGCCCACGAGCGTCTGGAACGCGGAGCCGCTCGCCTCGAGCCCGACCGCGTCGATGCAGACGTCGGGTCCCCTCCCCCGGGTCCGATCCTTCAGCGCCGCCACGGGATCCCCCTCGGTGCGCAGGTCGACGGTCTCCGCGCCTGCCCACCGCTCCGCCATCCGCAGCCGCGCCTCGACCCGGTCGATCGCGACGACCCGGCCCGCGCCGAGGAGCCAGGCCGACCGCGCGGCGGCGAGGCCGACCGCCCCGCAGCCGAACACCGCGACCGTGTCGCCCTCCTGGATCCCGCCCATCTCCGCGCCCTGGTAGCCGGTGGGGAGGACGTCGGAGAGGAGGAGCACGTCGTCGTCCTCCAGATCGTCCGGGATCTTCATCGGGCCGAAGTCGGCGAACGGCACGCGCACGTACTCCGCCTGCCCCCCGTCGTACCCGCCGGTCGTGTGCGAGTAGCCGTAGACGCCGCACGCGAGCTCGTTCGACGGGTTCGACGACTCGCAGTCCGCCGTGACCCCGCGCCGGCAGTAGAAGCAGGTCCCGCAGGACACGTTGAACGGGACGACGACCCGGTCGCCGCGCCGGAGGCTGCGCACCCCGGGGCCGGTCTCCTCGACGACGCCCGTGAACTCGTGGCCGAAGGTCGTCCCCACCCGCGTGTCGGGGACGAGCCCGTGGAAGAGGTGCAGGTCCGAGCCGCAGATCGCCGCGCGCGTCACCCGCAGCACCACGTCGTCCGGGTGCTCGATCGCCGGGTCCGGCTTCTCCCGCACCCGCACCCGGTACGGGGCCTCGTACACGAGGGCGCGCATGCCATGAACCTTCGAACGCGCGCCCCCGCGCGCAAAAACGCTACGCGGCCGTCCGCTCGAGGTCCGCCGAGCGGATCACGCGCACGCCCGCCCGGGCCAGCGCCTCGTCCGTCTCGCGCTGCCGCTCGGGGAACACCGGCCGCGTGAGGTCGTCGACGAGGCAGGTCTCGAGCCCCTCGGCCGCGGCGTCCTCCGCCGACCAGCGCACGCAGAAGTCGCGGGCGAGCCCGCAGACGAACACCCGGCGGATCCCGCGCGCCACGAGCCAGGCGCCGAGCCCCGTGGTCGGCCGGCGGCCGTCCGGCCCGGCGTTCTCGCGGAAGGCGCTGTAGGAGTCGACGTCGCGGCGGGTCCCCTTCCGCAGCACGAGCGTGAGGGCCTCGTCCGGCACCGCCGGGTGGAGCGCCGCGCCCCGCGTGCCGCGGACGCAGTGGTCGGGCCACAGCTCCTGCGTCCCCTGGGCGAGCGCCAGGGACTCGTACGGCCGCCGCCCCGGGTGCGAGGAGGCGAAGGAGACGTGGCCGGGCGGGTGCCAGTCCTGGGTCGCGACCACGGTCGTGAACGCGCCGGCGAGCGCCGCCGCGGGCGCGACCACCTCGTCCCCGCGGGGCACCGCGAGGGCGCCTTCGGGCAGGAAGTCGTGCTGGAGATCGACGAGCAGGAGCGCGTCGAAACCACGGTCGATCCGCATCGCGAGCCATCCTTCCACCCGCTCAACGTATCGTTGTCCAAACGCCCGCGCTGGGCTAGCTTGCGCGGACCATGGACAAGATCTGGGCCAAGGACGTCAAGGAGGGAGACCGCCCGAAGAGCGTCTTCCTCGTCGCCCGCAAGTCGATCCCGACCTCGAAGAGCGGAAAGACCTACCTCTCCGCGACCTTCCAGGACAAGACCGGCGAGCTCGAGGCCCGCGCCTTCGAGCGCATCGAGGAGCTCTCCGCGACCTTCGAGGAGAAGGACCTCGTCGAGGTCGAGGGGATCGTCGGCACGTTCCAGGGCAAGCCGCAGATCAAGATCGAGACCATCGCGAAGGTGGACCCGGCGGCGCACGACGCGGCCGAGTTCGTCTTCGTCCCGCCGCCCGAGCCGAAGAAGCCGGAGAAGCCGGCGGAGGGCGGGCAGGAGCCGCTCTGGGCCGAGCTGCTCGGCCTCGTCGCGGCGATCGCGGACAAGCACGTGAAGGACCTCGTCACCGCGTTCGTCGAGGACGAGGACATCGCGCACCGGCTCCGCCGCTCCGCCGCCGCGAAGAGCGTCCACCACGCCTACCAGGGCGGCCTCCTCGAGCACACCGTCGCGTGCCTGAAGCTCGCGCACCGGCTCGCCGACCAGTACCCGCAGGTCGACCGTGACCTCCTCGTCGCCGGCGCGTTCTTCCACGACATCGGGAAGATTCGCGAGCTGCAGGGTGAGCGGAACGCGGAGTACACCGACGAGGGGAAGCTCGTCGGCCACCTCGTGATGGCCGCGCAGTGGATCCACGACAAGGCGCGGCGGGTCGGCGTCCCGCGGGACCTCGAGCACCACATCGTCCACCTCGTCCTCGGCCACCACGGCCGCCTCGAGTACGGCTCCCCCAAGGTGCCGATGACGCTCGAGGCGCTGCTCACGCACTACATCGACGAGCTCGACAGCCGCGTGAACTCCTGGCTCAACCTGATGGGCCGCGAGGGCGGGAACCGGCGCTGGACGAGCTCGGACAACGTGTACGAGCAGCCGATCTGGCGCGGGGCGCTCCCCACGGCGCAGGTCGAGAAGAAGGGCCCGCCGCCCGAGCTCATGACGCCCGTCATCTACGTGCCCCGCGGCGACGCCGGCGGACCCCGGCCGCAGCAGGGCCCGAAGAAGCCGAAGGAGCAGCGGCGCCGCCCCGAGCCGCGCCCCCCGCAGCCCGCAGGCGAGGCGAAGCCGGCCGAGGGCGCCACCGCGGCAGAGGCGAGGCCCGAGGGCGCGCCCGCG
>JAHWYA010000421.1 GCA_020028115.1 Anaeromyxobacter sp. | reverse complement strand
GGCGGCCTCGGCCGCCCGCGCTCCGGCCGCGGCGGCGAGGGCGGCGGCGGCGAGGAGGGCTAGCGCGGTTCGTCGGTCCATTCCCACCTGAGCTTCAGGTCGACGCCGTGATCGCCCGTCTCGACGTCGGGGTTGTCGTTGTCCCACTGGTACTGGACCGCGGCGCGGCGCCCGAGCCGCACCTCGGCCTGGGCCTTCTGGCCGCGCGCGCCGGAGAGCGGCGCCTGGTACCGGAGCCGCAGGCGGTCCTTGAGGAGGAGCGACTCGAACTCGGCGCGCGGCTCGATCTGCCCGGTCCGGTCCGACCACTCGCTCGTGATCCGGACCGAGAGGTCCCGGACCATCTGCGTGCGCGGCAGGAAGCGCCGGACCTGCTCGTCGAGGCCGGACGCGGAGAAGAGCGCCTGGGCCGCGACGCCGGTCGCGACGCTCTGCACGCCGGTGCCGACCGCCGCGTCCCGCCGGGTGAAGCCGAGGGAGAGGAGCGTGATGATGTCCGGCTGCGAGAGCGGCGGCGTCGAGGTGAGCGTGAGCTGCGGCTCGGCCATGCGCCCGAAGGCGTGCATGAAGATCTGGTAGTCGCGCACCTGCGACTGGCCGTGGACGTCGAGGCCGATCTCGATCTTGTTGCGCTCGGTGAAGTCCAGCACGGCGTGGCTCAGCGCGAACTCGTTCCCGCGGAAGCGGGCGCGGCTCCCCTCGCCCATCGAGAGCGTCCCGACGACGCCGGGCGCGGCGAGGCTGCCGGTCAGCGTGAGCTCGCCGCGCACCGGGCCGGAGACGAGGTCGTTCTCGACCCGCACGTCGCCGTCCACCACGACCTGGAGGTCGAAGCGGAGCCACTCCCCCGACTTGTCGTACGCCTTCGGCGGCGGCGGCGTCCTGCGGCGAACCTCGAGGAGGTTGCGCTCGAGGCCGACGTCGGCGGTGTAGCGCGCGCGGACGACGTGGAGCCGGCCGCTGACGGTCGTAGACTCGGGGGTCCCGGCGGCCTCCACGCGCCCCGAGAGCGTCGCCGGGAGGTGGGCCGGCACCGCGACGGGCACCTCGTCGAGGAGCGCCTCGACGCGGAGCCGCACCGGGACGAACGAGGCGAGCTCGAGCTCGCCGCGGAGCTTCGCGCGCCCGCCGTTCACGGAGGCGGTGAGCTCCTCGAAGAGCACCCGGTTCTGCGAGAAGGCGAGCGCCCCGCGCAGCTCGGACAGCAGGATCGACGTGGTCTTCAGCTGGAAGCCGGCGTCCGCGAGCCGCCCGGCGCCGACGAGCACCGGCTCCGCGACCGTCCCGGTGACGTGGGCCTCCACGGCGAGCTGGCCGTGCGGGCGCCGGAGGTCCGGGACGAGCCCGGAGAGGAGCCGCAGGTCCGCCGTGCCCGTCGCCGCGAGGTCGAGCTGCCCGGACGGCGCCCGCGACCCCGAGACGGTGAGCTCGGTGTTCGGCCCGACCAGGGTGACCGGCTGCACCTCCACGCGCCCGCGGCTCGCGGTGACCACGACCGGCGCGGCGGCGCGCACCTTGAACTCGGCGTGGCCGGCCTGGACCTCGTCGAGCCGGACCCGCGCGCGCGCCAGCTCGAGCGCGGCGAGCTCGCCCTCGGCGCTGGCCTCGCCCTTCACGCGCGCCTTCATCCCCGCGGGGCCGCCGGCGGGGAGGAACCGCGCGACGTCCTCGAGCGCCACGTCCGCGCGCGCGCGGAACGGGAGGCGCCCGTCGAGCTTCGCCTCGGCCTCGAACCGCAGCCCGTCGGCGCCGCCGGTGAGGACGAGGTCCTGCTCCTTCACGGTCCCCGCCGCCTGGAGCGAGCCGAGCGGGACGCCGCGGACGGACACGCCGTCGCCGTTCGCGGCGAACCGCACGTCCGGGTGCTCGTACGAGCCGCGGAGCGCGACCGTGCCGCTCGCCGAGCCGGCCCAGTCGGCGCCGCCCGGCAGCCCCGCGTCCGCGAGCGAGAGCCCGGCGAACGACACGTCGAGGTCCCACGGGAACGGCGCCGTGAAGCCGTACCGGCCCGTCATCCGCACCAGCCCGGCGCCGCGGCGGAGCTCCGCGCGCTCGAAGCGCGCCTCGTCGGCGCGGACGTAGGTGCCGCTCGTCCGCGCCGAGTCGAACGGCCTCCCCTGGAACGTCCCGCTCGCCATCCGCGCGTCGAAGGTCCCGTCGAGCTGCCCGGCCGGCCCGCTGCCGGTGCCCGCCACCTCGATCTCGCCGTCGAAGACGTTCCGGAACTGCCGAGTCCGGGGGAGCCAGTCCTGCACCGCGTCGAAGAGGTCCTTCACCTGCCCCTTCGCGTCGAACCGCATCGCCTTCACGACGACGGGGCTCGGCGCGAGGTCCACCGCGCCCTCGCCGCGCCACCGCGTCTGCCGGTAGACGCCCTCGGCGTCCTTCACCCGCACGACGAAGTCGGGCCCGTAGTCGAACTCGGCGCTGGAGGTGCCGAGCGAGACGTCGAGGAAGCGGAGCCCCTCCGCGCGGGCGCGCCCCGTGGCGCGCGGGTTCCCGTACGGCGCGGCCGCGAGGGCGGACTCGAACTCGGCGAGCCCGCCCACCGGGACGCCCGCGACGCTCCGGAGCTCGTCGAGGTCGAGCTGGCCGCGCCAGCGCACCTGGTACCCGCCCTCGGCGCTGAAGCGCGCGAGCCCGTCGACGACGGAGGTCGCGCGGCCCGCGCCGACCCGGGCGCCCTGGAACGAGAGACCCTCCCGGCCGATCTGGAACGGCGCGTCGAGCCGGCCGCGGCGCACGTCGAGGACCGCCGGCGTGCCGGGGCGCACGGCCTTCCACGAGCGCGTGTACGTGCGGAAGTCCCGGAAGTCGCCGCCCAGCGTCCCGGTGAGCGCGAGGACGGGGGTCACCGTCCCGGCGACCCGTCCCTTCGTGTCGAGCCGCACGGTCACCCACGAGCCCTCGATCCCGACGGTCTCGAGGAGGTCCGCGAGGTCCGCGCCGGCGGTCTCCGCCTCCCACTCGGTCGTGACCGAGCCGCCGCGCCAGCCGACCTTCCCCTTCGCGCGGACCACGCCCCCCGGCATCGGCCACTCGAGCCGCTCGACGAGGAGCGCGTCGAAGTCGGGCGCGAGCCGCAGGTCGGCCCGGAGGTCGCCGGGCCGGAACCAGCCCACCCGGCCGCGCTCGATCCGGACCGCGCCCGAGATCGCGGGCCTCGACGCGGGGCCGGCGACGCGCCCGTCGACGAGGACGCGTCCCTGCGCCGGCGCGT
>JAHWYA010000420.1 GCA_020028115.1 Anaeromyxobacter sp. | reverse complement strand
CCCACACGACGAGGTCGATCGCGCCGGCGGCGGGCCGGGCGAAGCCGACGTTCACGCCGCCCGGGACCGCCCGCTCGATCGGCGGCCCGAGCGCCCCCGCGCGCGCGCGCGAGGGAGCCGGGTCGAAGACGACCGCGTGCGGGTTCCCCATCGAGACGCGCACGGCGCGGAGCGTCTCGCCGGCCACCGAGAGCTCCTGCTCCCCCTCGAAGCGCGCCGGGCCCATCTCGACCGAGACGTCGGCGATCCCGCCGTCGGGGCCACGGTGGAGCGTGCACTCCTTCGTGCCGGCGCCGGTGTCGATCCGGATGACGCCCTCGAGCCCGCGCCGCTCGGCGAGGTGGCGGGCGAGGCAGCGGACCGCGTTGCCGCACATCTCCGCGACGGAGCCGTCCGGGTTGTAGATGTGCATCGCGGCGGCCGCGCCCGGCGTCCGCGGCGGCAGGATCGTCACGACCCCGTCCGCGCCGACGCCGCGGTGCCGGTCGCAGATGCGCCGCGCGCGCGCGGAGTCCATGAGCGGGCCCTCGACGAGCACGAAGTCGTTTCCGAGCCCGTGGTACTTCCAGAACCGGAGCGGCACGCGGCGCATCATAGCGCGGAGCGGCCCGCACGCCCCGGATCGCGAGGCGCGGTCGCCGGCCGACCGGTCCCTCCACGGCGAGGCTGGCGCCGGCCGGGTCCTCGCCTTAGAAGACGCGCTCCTTACGCATGAGGGGACGCTTCGAAACGCATGCCCCTCGTCCGGGATCGAATAGCCGAAGGGTCTCGTCCGTTTGATCCAAGTCAGGTACCATGCGGGCGGTCGCGTCGGGGCCGGGTGAGGGAGAACTGGTGCTTCAGCCTTTGAAAACGGCACTTTGCGCGGCGGCCATCGCTGTCGCCGCGGCGGGGTGCTCCCGCGAGGACGTCACCCACTATCGGGTCGAGAAGCAGGCACCCCCGCCGTCCGCGGCGGTGCCCGCAGGGATGCCGGGCGGGATGCCCGCGTCGGCGGACCTCCCGGCCCCTCCGAAGGGCGGCGGGCTGCGGTGGACCCTGCCCACCGGCTGGACCGAGTCCTCCGGGGGCCAGATGCGCTACGCGACCTTGAAGCCGCCGGTCACGGGGCGCGTCGACGCCTCGGTGGTGGTCCTCCCCGGCCCGGCGGGTGGCGAGCTCGCGAACGTGAACCGCTGGCGGAACCAGATCGGCCTGCCGCCCATCGACGAGGCGGCCCTCGTGAAGGCGCGCAAGGTCGTGAAGACCAGGGCGGGCCCGCTCAACGTGTACGACTTCACGAGCGACGGCGAGCCGAGGAACCGCGTCGTCGCCGGCCTCACCGAGGCGAAGGGCGACACCTGGTTCGTCAAGATCACCGGCGACGCCGCCTCGGTCGGCGCGGCGCGGCCGGACTTCATGAAGCTGCTCGGGAGCCTCCGCTTCGAATGAACCGCGCCACCAAGAACCTGTGGGACGTCGTCACGTCCCTGAAGCTCACGATCGTCTGCCTCTCGGCGCTGATGGTCCTCGTCGTCGCCTGCACGCTCGCGCAGGTGCGGCTCGGCACGCTCGGTGCCGTCAACCTCTACATGCGGTCGTGGTTCTACTGGATGGACCTCGGGCGGATCTCCGTCCCGATCTTCCCGGGCGGCGCGACGGTCGGCCTCGTCCTCATGGTGAACCTCATCGCCGCGCAGGCCCGCCGCCTCGAGCTCTCGGCGCGGAAGGCGGGGATCTGGATCGTCCACGCCGGGCTCATCCTCCTCTTCGTCGGCGAGTTCGTCACCGGCGCGTTCCAGGTCGACGCCCGCCTGATGTTCGAGGAGGGGCAGACGACGAACTTCATCGAGGTGCCGCGCGAGGTCGAGCTCGCCCTCGTCGACGGGACGGACCCCTCGGTCGAGGACGTGTACGGCGTCTCGGAGCGCGCGCTCGGCCGCGGCGGGACGGTGGCGGTCCCCGGCACGCCGCTCTCGGTCCGGGTGCTCGCCTACCAGCGGAACGCGCAGCTCGGCCGGGCGCCGCTGGGCTCGCCCGGCGCGGGGGCGACGCAGGGTCTCGGCGTCGGGCTCGCCTTCGTCCCGCTCCCGCCGGTGACGACCGACGACCGGCCGGACCTCTCCGTCGCCGTGGTCGAGGTGCTCGACGGCGGCCGGAGCCTCGGGACCTGGCTCGCGTCGAACGCGATCGACCAGCCGCAGCCGTTCACCGCCGGCGGGCGACCCTGGGGGCTGCAGCTCCGCGACCGCCGCATCTACCTGCCGTACGCGCTCACGCTCGAGGACTTCAAGCACGACGTCTATCCGGGCACGGACATCCCCAAGAACTTCTCGTCGCTCGTGCGCCTCCAGAACGGGGCGAAGGGCGAGGACCGGCAGGTCCTCATCTACATGAACCAGCCGCTCCGCTACGACGGCAAGGCGTTCTACCAGGCGAGCTTCGGCAAGGGCGACACGCTCTCGATCCTCCAGGTGGTCGAGAACCCCGGGTGGCTCATCCCGTACATCTCGACGGTGCTCGTCACGCTCGGGCTCCTCGTCCACTTCGCCATCTCGCTCCGCCGCGGTCTGCGCCGCGCCGGCTCGGCCCGGCAGGTCGCCGCGCCGCAGGAGGCCGCATGACCCGGATGAAGGCGCTCGTCCCCTGGATCGCCGGCGCGCTCGCGCTCGCGGGCGCCGCGATGGCCCTCGTCCCCGCGCGGCCGACCCGCGGCTTCGACCTCGACGCGTTCGGGCGGCTGCCCGTGCTCGAGGGCGGGCGCGTGAAGCCCATCGACTCCGTCGCCCGCAACTCCCTCATGGTGATCCGCGCCGCGCAGTCGTTCCAGCACGAAGGCCGGACCGTCGGGCCGGAGGAGTGGATCCTCGACGTGATGTTCCGCCCGGCCATCGCCGACGCGCAGCCGATCTTCCAGATCGACGACCCGGACGTCCTCGGGCTCCTCGGGCTGCCGCAGACGTCGCAGCGGCGCTACTCGTTCGACGCGCTCGTGCCGCACCTCGAGCAGATCGAGCAGCAGGCCACCGCCGCGGAGAAGATCGACGCGAAGCAGCGGAGCCGGTTCCAGGGCGCGGTCGTGAACCTCGCGCAGCGCGTCTACCTCTACTTCCGCCTCAAGAACACGCTCCAGCTCGAGCGCAGCCCCGGGCTCCTCATCGAGCTCGCCGGCGCCGGCGCGCCGGGGGCGCAGCAGCGGCACGCGGCCCTCGCCGGGCTCGCGCACTTCCGGCCCATCCTGC
>JAHWYA010000419.1 GCA_020028115.1 Anaeromyxobacter sp. | reverse complement strand
GCCCCCCGGGCGAGCGGGCGCGCCGCGCCCTCGCGGCGCTCCGGGACCGGCCCGACGCCGTCGTCGCCCTCGTGCTCGGGGCGGGCGTGCTCGCGATGGTCCTGCACTGGGGGTGAGCGTCGGCCCTCAGCGGGCGGCGACCGGCGAGGGCGCGACGAGCTCGACCGCGCGCGCCTCGCCGTCCGTCGCGACGACGTAGCGCAGCCGCGCCCCGGACTCGTCCTCCACGACGTGCACCACCTCGCCGCCCGCGGCGTCGCGCTGCTCGAGGATCCGGAGGGCGAAGAGCGACCCGACCTTCGTGCAGGACTGGACGGTCCCCGCCGCGTTCACCGTGTGGAGCACGATGTCCCCGGACGACTCGAGGATCCGCTCGACCGCGCCTCCGTCTCCCCACGGACGGCGCGCGAGGACGATCGGCGCGCTGTCGGCGAGGAAGGCCCCGGCGGGCGCGGGCTCGGGAGGGGGCACCGTCGGCGACGCATCCGCATCCGTGGACGTGGACGTGGTCGTGGTCGTGGACGTGGACGGCTCGGTCGGGATCCCGTTCGAGCTCCCCCCGACCGCGGCCTCCCCCTGCGGCTCTCCCGCCGTCGCCGCCACCACGACGAACAACGCCGCCCAGGACGCTCCCACCATGACGCCTCCGCGCCGGGCGCAGGGCCCGATCGCTCGCACGGTGGGGAGGCGGTCGGTGGCGGGCCAGCGCCCGCGGTGGGGAGAGGCGAGCGAGCAGTGGGTCGGCCGCCTGGTCGGGAGTCAGCTGGACGACTGCACGTCCACGTCGACGTCCACGTCGGCGTGCGCGCGGTCGCTCACTTCGGCGCGTACACCCTGTAGTCGATCTCGGGGAAGAGGTTGTCCGTCTGCTCGACGTGGGCGAGCCAGCCCTCGTCGACGCGCCCCGCCCTGATCTGGTCGTGGAGCCGCGTGAACCGGAGCACGTGCTCCTTCGTGCGGCGGATCGCGTAGTCGACCATCGTCCCGGTCTTCATGATGAAGGCCCAGTCCGAGGACTGCGCGAGGAGCAGCTCCCGCGCCGCCTGGTCGAGGGCGCGCCGCTCGAGCGGCCCCGGCTCGCGGTGGTCGCGCGCGAGAGCGATCATCCGCTCCGCCGCCTTGTGGAGGTGGCGGTAGATCCAGTCGTTGGACCCGTCGAGCCAGACGCCGGCGTAGCCGCCCGCGCCCCACGAGCAGAGGGGAGGCGTCGCGAGCTGCTGCTCGGGGTTCTCCTTCAGGTAGTCGCCCGGGGTCGCGAGCCGGAACACGCGCTGGTCGAACGCCACCTTGCGGACGAGGAAGTCGATGAAGAGCGGCCCCTCGTACCACCAGTGGCCGTAGAGCTCCGCGTCGTACGGCGAGATGACGATCGGCTTCACGCCACCCATCCGCGAGGCGAGGTGCTCGATCTGCCGCTCGCGGTTGAACATGAAGTTCCCGGCGTGGCTCGCTGCCCGCTCGCGCGCGCGCCCGGGATCGTACGGCTCCTTGTGCGCGGTCTTGCCGGTGATCCGGTAGTACTTGATGCCGACGTTCTTCCGCTGGCCGGTCGGCTGGATGTACGGCTTCACGTAGTCGTAGTCGAGGTCCCAGCCGACGTCCCGGTAGAACTCCCGGTAGTCGGGATCCCCCGGGTACCCGGACTCCGCGCTCCACACCTGCATCGACGACTCCGGGTCGCGCGCGAACGCGCCGGGGCCGGTGGGCGTGAAGATCGGCGCGTACACGCCGTAGCGGGGCCTCGGGGTCGCGTCGGTGACGCCGTGCGTGTCGACGAAGAAGTAGCGGATGTTCTGCTCGGCGAGGAACCCGTCGAGGCCCGGGTAGTAGCCGCACTCGGGCAGCCAGATGCCGGCCGGGTCCTTCCCGAAGTGCCGCCGGTGGCTCGTCGCCGCCACCGCGATCTGCGCGCGGACGGCCTCCGGGTACTGCTGCATGAGCGGCAGGAACCCGTGCGTCGCCCCGCAGGTCACGATCTCGAGGCGCCCCGCGTCCTCGAGCCGCCGGAAGGCCGCGACGAGATCGCGGCGGTAGCGGTCGTTGAAGAGCTGCCGGAGCTCGCGGAACTCCTGCTGGTAGTGGAGCGCGAGGCCGTGGAAGGTCGCGTCGTGGCGGGTCCGGTGGACCTCCTTGTCCGCGAGCTCGCACAGCGCGTCGAGCCGGCGGGCGTAGCGCCCCATGAGCAGCTCGTCGCGCAGCATCGCGACGAGCGGCGGCGTCATGGTCATGGAGATCCGGAACGGGATCCCCTCGTCCGTCAGCCGGTCGAAGATCTTGAGGAGCGGGAGGTAGGTCTCGCTGATCGCCTCGTAGAGCCAGTCCTCCTCGAGGAAGTCGTCGTACTCCGGGTGCCGCACGAACGGCAGGTGGGCGTGGAGGTGGAGCGAGACGTAGCCGAGGACGTCGTGGCTCATCTAGCGCTCCTCGCCGCCGAAGGGGCCCGAAGGCGAGCTCGTCGGGGAGGACGGGCGCCCTCCCATGCCGCCGGCGCTGCCGCCCCACGTCGGGCCGGAGAAGCGCGACCAGTCGGAGAGCCGCGCGAGGAGCGCGCGCGCGTCGTCGGAGAAGGGGCCACCCGCGTGGCCCGGCCCGAGGAGCCGGCCGAGCGGCATGTCCCAGGGGATGCGGACGAAGCGGTCGTCGACGATCGACGACGGGCCGATGGGCGGCAGGGCGCACTCGTTCGACGGCGGCCCGAGGACCCGCTCGCGCCCCCCGCGGTCGACGACGTGGATCTCGGCGCGGTAGAGCCGCCCCGGCGCGAGGTCGTGGACGTAGTAGCCGCGCGCCTCGAGCGCGAACTCGGCGATCCGCACGCGCACCCATCCTTCGCCTTCGCGGACGAACACCCAGAGCTGCGTGCGGGGTTGGTCGAGCCCCTCGAACCCGCGCGAGAGCGTCGCCTGCCCCCAGTCCCAGTAGACGAACAGGGTGCGCGGATCGCGCGCGAGCGCGACGAAGGCGTCGTCACCGTAGGCCCACGGCAGGTCGCCGAGCTGCTCGTCGTAGACCCCGCGGCCGGGCGCCTCCTCGGCCTCCGCCCAGCCGTCGTCGCCGCCCGTCTCCGCCATCGGGTGCGGCGCGTCGCGGACCGCGTCCTCGCCGCGGACGCGGGCCACGAAGTAGCCCTCCGGATCCGGCCCGCCCTCGGGCCCGCGCCGCCCGGGCTTCCCGGCCTTCCCGCCCTTCTCGGACCTGCGCGCCGCGGCGGCGCCCGCCGCGGC
>JAHWYA010000046.1 GCA_020028115.1 Anaeromyxobacter sp. | reverse complement strand
AGCCGCGGCGCTCGCGCTCGACGCGTGCGCGAGCGGCGGCGGGCGGCGTCCCGAGCCGCCGGAGCCGGCGCTCCGGATCTGGGCGCCCGGCGTCGTGCACTGGTCCGGCGGGCGCCGCGAGGTCGCGCTCGCCATCGAGAACGGCACCGAGCGGACGGTGAAGGTCGAGGCGCCGGACCCCCGGCGCGTCCGGATCGCGATCTTCCCGGACGCGGGTCCGGACCGCGTCTGCGGGCACGAGCCCGACGCGGGGGACGCGCCCGGAGACCCGGTCTCGGTCGCGCCCGGCGAGGCCGTCGCGGTGCGCGTCGACCTCGCGGGCGCCTGCGGTCAGCTCCCGCCCGGCGAGTACCGCTACGAGCTCGGTTACGAGGCGCCCCCCGCCGGCAAGGGACCGGCCGTCCGGCTCCGGACCCGCCACGGCCACGTCGTGGTCGAGCCGGCGCGCCCGGCGCTCGACCGCGGATCGCTCGGATCGGGCGGGGGCTCGCCGCGCTAGACCGCCCGTCGGCGAGGGTGAACTCCCCGCCCGCGTTGGGATATGCTCGGCGGCTCCCCGGAGGAGCCCCCGTGGTCGAACAGCTCTCCGTCTTCCTCGAGAACGAGACCGGCGGCCTCGCCGACGTGGTGGACGTGCTCGCGCGGACCGCGATCGACATCCGCGCGCTCTCGCTCGCCGACGAGACGGACTTCGGGATCCTGCGGCTCATCGTCGACGATCCGGATCGCGCGAGCTTCGCGCTGAAGGGCGCGGGGTTCACCGTCCGGAAGACGCCGGTGGTCGCGGTCCAGATCCCGGACCGCCCGGGCGGCCTCGCGGCGACGCTGAACGCGCTCCGCGGGATCTCGGTCGAGTACATGTACGCCTTCGTCCGGAAGAGCGGCGAGCAGGCCCTCGTCGTGTTCCGGTTCGAGAACCCCGAGGCGGCGGTCGCGACCCTGCGCAAGGCGGGCGCGAAGCTCCTCGACGCCCGCGAAGTCCAGACGCTCTGACGAGAGCAGCCCAACCCCGCCCCCCCCAGGATCGAGTCCATGATGACCCTGACCCCCGTCCTGCTGGCGCTCGCGCTCACCGCGGCCCCCGCCGAGCCCATCAAGGTGGGCGCCCTGATGTCCATCACCGGCCCCGCGTCGTTCCTCGGCGCGCCGGAGGCCCGCACCCTCGAGATGCTCGTCGACGAGCTCAACAAGAAGGGCGGCGTCGGCGGCCGCCCGCTGCAGCTCGTCGTGAAGGACACGGGCGGCGACCCGGCGAAGGCCATCTCCTTCGCGAAGCAGCTCATCGAGGAGGAGCAGGTGTTCGCCATCATCGGCCCGCCGACGAGCGGCGAGACGATGGCGGTGAAGCCGATCGCGCAGGAGGCGAAGACGCTCCTCCTGTCCTGCGCCGCGGCGGAGGCGATCGTGAACCCGGTCGCCCCCTGGGTGTTCAAGACCGCCCAGAAGGACAGCCACGCGATCGTGAAGCTGTTCCAGCAGATGAAGAAGATGGGGACGACGCGCATCGGCCTCCTCTCCTCCAACACCGGGTTCGGCAAGGCGGGCAAGGAGCAGATCGCGAAGCTCGCGCCGGAGCACGGCATCCAGATCGCGGTGGACGAGGTCTACGACAAGGCCGCGACCGACCTCACCGCGGAGGTCACGAAGCTCAAGGCCGCGAACGTCCAGGCGGTCCTCAACTGGTCCATCGAGCCCGCCCAGGCCATCGTCCTCAAGAACGCCCGGCAGGTCGGCCTGACCGTCCCGATCTTCCAGAGCCACGGGTTCGCCAACATCCAGTACGTGAAGGCGGCGGGCGCGGCGGCGGACGGGGTCATCTTCCCGGCGAGCCGCATCGTCGTCGCCGAGGCGCTGCCCGAGAAGCACCCGCAGAAGGCGGTGCTCGTCGCCTACAAGAAGGCGTACGAGGCCCGGTTCTCGGAGGACGCGAGCGCGTTCGGCGGGTACGCCCACGACGCGCTCGGGATCCTCGTGAAGGCGATCGGCCAGGTCGGCCCGGACAAGGAGAAGGTCCGCGCCGCGGTCGAGGGGATGAAGGGGTACGTGGGGACGAGCGGCGTGTTCAGCTTCGGCCCGGCGGACCACAACGGCCTCGACGTCGACGCGTTCGAGATGGTGACGGTGAAGGACGGGAAGTTCGTCCTGCTCGCGAACTGACCCGCAGCCCTCCGGAGACGACCATGAAGACGCTCCGCCTCGCCGCCGCGGCCGCGCTCCTCGCCGCCGCCTTCCACGCCCCCGCCGCCGAGCAGGAGCCGCTCAAGGTGGGGGCGCTCCTCTCGGTCACCGGCCCCGCCTCGTTCCTCGGCGCCCCCGAGGCGCGGACCCTCGAGATGCTCGTCGAGGAGCTGAACCAGAAGGGCGGGATCGACGGCCGCAAGATCCAGCTCGTCGTGAAGGACACCGCGGGCGATCCCGCGAAGGCCGTCTCCTTCGCCAAGCAGCTCATGGAGGAGGACAAGGTCTTCGCGATCGTCGGGCCCGCGACGAGCGGCGAGACGCTCGCGGTGAAGCCGATCGCGGAGGAGGGGAAGACGCTGCTCCTCTCCTGCGCGGCGGCCGAGGTGATCGTGAACCCGGTCGCGTCCCACGTCTTCAAGGTGGCGCCGAAGGACGGCTACGCCGCCGAGATGATCTTCCGGCGCATGAAGAAGATGGGGATCAAGCGGATCGGCTTCCTCTCGTCCAACACCGGCTTCGGCAAGGCCGGCAAGGACCAGGTCGAGAAGCTCGCCCCCGGCCACGGCGTCGAGGTCGCCGTGTCCGAGGTCTACGACAAGGCCGCGACGGACCTCACCGCCGAGGTCACGAAGCTCAAGGCGGCGAACGTCCAGGCGATCCTCAACTGGTCGATCGAGCCCGCCCAGGCGATAGTCATCAAGAACGCCCGCCAGATCGGCCTCACGATCCCGATCTTCCAGAGCCACGGGTTCGCGAACATCCAGTACGCGAAGGCGGCCGGCGCGGCCGCCGAGGGCGTGATGTTCCCCGCGAGCCGCATCGTCGTCGCCGACTCGCTCGCCGAGAAGCACCCGCAGAAGGCGGTGGTCGCGTCCTACAAGAAGGCGTACGAGTCCCGCTACAAGGAGGACGTCTCCACCTTCGGCGGCCACGCCTACGACGCGCTCATGATCCTCGTCCGCGCCGTGAAGGAGGCGGGGCCTGACCGTGAGAAGGTCCGCGTCGCGCTCGAGGGCACGAAGGGGTTCGTCGGGACGGCGGGCGTCTTCAACCTCTCGGCCGCGGACCACAACGGCCTCGCCCTCGACGCCTTCGAGATGCTGACGGTGAGGGACGGGAAGTTCGCGGTGCTCGGCGAGTGATGCAGCTCGAGCTCGTCCTCCAGTACCTCGTCGCGGGGCTGACCTACGGGACGATCTACGCGGTCGTCGGCGTGGGGTTCAACATCATCTACAACACGACGGGCATCATCAACTTCGCCCAGGGCGAGTTCGTGATGCTCGGCGGGATGACGGCGGTGACGCTCCACCGCTTCGTCCCGCTCCCGCTCGCCATCGCCGGCGCCGTCGCCGTCACGATGGCGGCGGGCGCGCTCGTCGAGGCGACGTGCATCCGCTGGCTCGAGAAGCCCTCGGTGCTGCGGATGATCATCATCACCATCGGCGTCTCGATCCTGATCCGCGAGCTCGCCCTCGTGTCCTGGGGCGAGTCGGTCCGCGCGCTGCCGTACTTCACCGGGAACGAGGTGAGCTCGCTCACCCTGGGCGGCGTCCACGTCTCCCCTCAGGTTCTCTGGTCGCTCGCGACCTGCGTCCTCATCGTGGTCTTCCTCTGGTTCTTCTTCCAGCACACCTCGCTCGGGCGGCAGATGCGCGCCTGCGCCGCGAACCGGGACGCCGCCGCGCTCTGCGGCATCGCGACGAAGAACCTCGTCACGCTCTCCTTCGTCCTCTCCGCCGGGATCGGCGCCCTCGCCGGCTGCGTCGTCTCGCCGATCACCTACACCGCCTACAACATCGGGACGGGCCTCGCGATCAAGGGGTTCACCGTCGCGATCCTGGGCGGGCTCGGCAGCTCGATGGGCGCCGTGGGCGCGGGGTTCCTCGTCGGCGTCCTCGAGGCCTTCTCCGTCTCGCTCATGCCGGCGGCGTACAAGGACGCGATCTCGGTGGCGGTCCTGCTCGCCATCCTGTTCCTGCGGCCGAGCGGCCTCTTCGGCTCCGGCGCGGCCGCCCGCCTCAAGACCGCGTGATGCTCGGCTCCCGCTACGCGCGCGTCGCGCTGTTCCTCGCGGCGGTCGTCGCGGTGCAGCTCCTCGCCCACGCGGCGGAGAAGCCGTTCTTCCTCACCCAGCTCACGATGGCCGCGTACTACACGCTCGTCGCGGCCGGCCTCTCCCTGCTGATGGGGTACGCGGGCCAGATCTCGCTCGGCCACGCGGCGTTCTTCGCGATCGGCGGCTACGCGAGCGGGTACCTCACCACCGTCGACCTCACCGCCCGGCGCGAGGGGCCGCTCGTCGCCGTCCTCGCCCGCCTCCACGTGCTCGTCCCGCACGCGGACCTGTACGGCGGGGAGGCCCTGTCCTTCCACCCCTGGGCGGCGTTCGCGGTCGCGGTCGTCCTCACCCTCGCGGTCGCCTGGCTCATCGGGGTCCCGGTCCTGAAGCTCAAGGGCCACTACCTCGCGATGGCGACCCTCGGCTTCGGCACCATCGTCTACAGCATCCTGCTCGCCTCCGAGTCGCTCGGCGCCGCGGACGGCCTCGGGTCCGTCCCGCCGTTCCCGCTCCTGCCCGGGATCTCGGTCGGCGGAGGGCGCGCCGCGCGGGTCGCGAACTACTACGTCGCGTGGGGGCTCGTCGCGCTCGCGCTGCTCGTGCTCTCGAGCCTCGTCGAGTCGAGGGTGGGCCGGGCGCTGCGCGCCATCCACGGCGCGGAGGACGCCGCCGCGTCGATGGGCGTCGACGTCGCCCGCTACAAGCTCAAGACCTTCGTCCTCTCCGCCGTCCTCGCCGCGGTCGGCGGCTCGTTCCTCACCCACTTCAACGCGGGCATCGGGCCGGCCGAGGCGGGCGTGATGAAGTCGGTCCGCTACGTCGCCATCGTGGCGGTGGGCGGGATGGGGAGCCTCTGGGGGACGGTCGCGACGAGCGCGGTCCTCACCTTCCTGTCGCTGCGCGGGTACTTCGGGACGCTCGACGACGCGGTGTTCGGCGCCGTCCTCATCGCGGTCATGCTCTTCTCGCCCGACGGCGTCCTGCGCTTCGACCCCCGCGGCGCGCTGCGGACGGCGCGCGACCGCCTCCGCGGGTCGGGGGTGGCGGGATGAGCCTCCTCGAGGTGAGCGGCCTCTCGAAGCGCTTCGGCGGCCTCCACGCGGTGAAGGACGTCTCGTTCCGGGTCGAGAAGGGGACCATCAAGGCGATCATCGGCCCGAACGGCGCCGGGAAGACGACCCTCTTCAACCTCGTCTCGGGGGTGATCCCGCCCGACTCCGGCGCGGTCCTCCTGCGCGGCGAGGAGGTGAACGGCTGCCCGCCGCACCGGATCGCCGCGATGGGCGTCTCCCGCACGTTCCAGCAGATCCGGCTCTTCGCGCAGATGACCGCCCTCGAGAACGTCATGGTCGGCGTCCACCCGCGGAGCCGCGCCGGGTTCCTCGCCGGGATGTTCCACCTCCCCTGGACCTGGCGCGAGGAGCGCGACATCGAGCGGCGCGCGCGGGAGGCCCTCGAGCTCGTGGGGGCGGCGGACCTCGCCGGCGCCGACGCGACGAGCCTCTCCTACGGACAGCAGCGCTCCGTCGAGCTCGCGCGCGCCGTCGCCGCCGAGCCGGAGCTGCTCCTGCTCGACGAGCCGGCCGCCGGCCTCAACATGCGCGAGACCTCCGAGCTCGCGAAGCTCATCAAGCGGATCCGCGAGCGCGGGACGACCGTGCTCATCGTCGAGCACGACATGGGGCTCGTGATGAACGTGTCGGACGAGGTGGCGGTCCTCTCGTACGGCGAGAAGATCGCCGACGCCACGCCCCGGGCGGTGCAGAAGGACCCCGAGGTGATCCGCGTGTACCTGGGGGACGACGCGTGCTG
This sequence comes from Anaeromyxobacter sp., assembly GCA_020028115.1. Lineage (GTDB taxonomy): Bacteria > Myxococcota > Myxococcia > Myxococcales > Anaeromyxobacteraceae > Anaeromyxobacter. The sequence continues at coordinate 2,850 of JAHWYA010000046.1, read as the reverse complement.
AGGCTCCGGAACGTCGACGCCGGCTACGGCGCCCTGACCGTGCTCCGGCGCGTGTCGCTTCACGTGAACCCCGGGGAGATCGTCACCATCGTGGGGGCGAACGGGGCGGGGAAGACGACCCTCCTCCGGACGGTGGCGGGGCTCGTGCGCGCCCGCGGCGGCGAGCTCGTGTTCGCCGGCGCCGCGGTGACGCGGCTCCGCACCGAGCGGATCGTCGCCCTCGGCTGCTCGCTCGTCCCCGAGGGCCGGCAGGTCTTCGCCCCGATGGAGGTCCGCGAGAACCTCCTCCTCGGCGCGCACGTCCAGTACGCGCGCGGGCGGAAGGACGAGGTCGCCCGCGACCTCGAGCGCGTGTACGGCCTCTTCCCCGTGCTCGCGCAGCGGGCGCGGCAGCTCGCCGGGACGCTCTCCGGCGGCGAGCAGCAGATGCTCGCCATCGGCCGGGCGCTGATGGCGCGTCCGAAGCTCGTCATGCTGGACGAGCCGTCGATGGGGCTCGCGCCGCTCGTCGTGAAGGACATCTTCGGGATCGTGAAGCGGATCAGCGAGGAGGGGACGACCGTCCTCCTCGTCGAGCAGAACGCCCGGAGCGCGCTCCAGATCGCGACCCGCGGCTACGTGCTCGAGACCGGCCGGATCGTGCTCCAGGGGACCGCCGAGGAGCTGCTCTCGAACCGCGACGTGCAGCGGGCCTACCTCGGGAGCGACCTCGACGCCGAGAACAGGGTGGCGACATGAAGCCGAGCGAGAGCCGGATCTGGGAGCCGCAGTGCGAGTGCATGGACCGGGCGGAGCTCGAGCAGCTCCAGCTCGAGCGGCTCGAGGCGACGCTCACGCGCGTGGTGCGCCACGTCCCGTTCTACCGGCGGCGCTTCGAGGAGCTCGGGTTCGATCCCGACGAGTTCCGCTCCCTCGAGGAGCTCCGGAAGCTGCCGTTCACCACGAAGGCCGACCTCCGCGAGAACCACCCGTACGGCCTGTTCGCCGTCCCGCTGCGCGACGTCGTCCGGGTCCACGCCTCGTCGGGCACGACCGGGCTCTCCACCGCGGTCGGCTACACCCGCAACGACATGCGGACCTGGTCCACGCTCACGGCGCGGGTGCTCGTCGCTGGCGGCGTGACGAAGGAGGACGTCGTCCAGATCGGGTTCGACTACGGCCTGTTCACCGGCGCGTTCGGGCTGCACCAGGGCGCCGAGCGGCTCGGGGCGTCGGTGGTCCCGGTCTCCTCGGCGGACGCGCGGCGGCAGGTCGGCATCATGCGCGACTACCGCACGACCGCGCTCGTCACGACGCCGAGCCACGCGCTCAACGTCGCGGACGCCATGATCGAGATGGGCGTGAACCCCGCGTCGCTCTCGCTGCGCCACGGCCTCTTCGGCGCGGAGCCCTGGTCCGAGTCGATGCGGAAGGAGATCGAGGACAAGCTCGAGATCGTCGCGACCGACAACTACGGGCTGTCCGAGGTGATGGGGCCGGGCGTCGCGGGCGAGTGCCTCGAGCGGAGCGGGCTCCACCTCGCGGAGGACCACTTCGTGTTCGAGGTGATCGACCCGGAGACGCTCCAGCCGCTGCCGGACGGCCAGGTCGGCGAGCTGGTCATCACGACGCTCACGAAGGAGGCCATCCCGGTGGTCCGCTACCGGACGCGCGACCTGACCGCGATCCTGCCGGACCGCTGCGCCTGCGGCCGCACCTCCCGGCGCATGGCGCGGGTGAAGGGGCGGACCGACGACATGCTCATCGTGAAGGGGGCGAAGGTGTTCCCCTCCGAGATCGAGGCGGTGCTGTTCGAGGTGGAGGGGATCGCGCCGCACTACCAGGTGCAGGTGGACCGCGAGGCGGGCGTCGACCGCGTGACGGTGCTCGTCGAGGTCTCCGAGTCGATCTTCTTCGACGAGATGAAGCGGCAGCGGAAGCTCGAGGAGACGATCGTGAAGCGGCTCGCGGCGGAGCTCGGCGTCACGGTGGACGTGAAGCTCGTCGGGAAGAAGACGCTCGAGCGGTCCGACGGGAAGGCGCGGCGCGTCGTGGACCGGCGCCCGCGAGAGTAGGTCTCCCGACCACACCGGCGCACCGGAGGGTGGAGCGGTCCCGGCGTCCGGTGGTACAAAGCGGGCCGCCATGACCCGCACCCACCTCCTCGCCGCCGCCGCGCTGTCGCTCCTCCTCGCCGCCTCGCCCGCGGACGCCAAGCCCGGCGCCGCCCGCGCGTCCGGCGGACACTCCGGGCCGGGCCTGACGTCGCTGTCGCTGTGGGGCGTGCTCGACCCCGGCCCCATCGACGGCCTCGGGCTCGGCTTCCGCCTCGGCGTCCCGCTCGTCCCGCAGGGCATCCTCCACGCCCAGATCAGGGACGAGCTCGTGCTCGAGGCCGGCGCGGACTTCGTCCACTACAACGACCGGGTCGGGTTCTACCCGTACTACGTCGACTACAGCTGGAACGGGCTCCTCGCCGTCGGTGGCGTCGCGTGGAACTTCTGGTTCACGCCGCAGCTCGCGCTCTACCCGAAGCTCGACCTCGGCTGGTGGTTCGGCTGGTACCGAGGCTGGGACAACCGCTACGGCTACGGCCGCGGCGACTTCGACGGCATCTTCCTCCAGGGCGCGGCGGGCCTCGTCTACCGCGCCCAGAGCGTCGACTTCCGGCTCGAGCTCGGCTCCGGGCTCGCCCGGATCGGCGTCGGCTTCCGGCTGTAGCGCGGGCACCCGCTACGGCTTCGCGGCGCTCCCCTCCGGCGCGGACGCGCTCGCGTCGCACGGGGGCGTCCCGCGCGCCGGCGCGCAGGCCGTCGCCCGTGCTGCCTGGACCTCCGGCGCCGGGCGGCGCGCCCGCGCCGACTTCACCCG
>JAHWYA010000418.1 GCA_020028115.1 Anaeromyxobacter sp. | reverse complement strand
GGGATCTTCAAGGACGCGGGGATCGCGACGGAGCTCAACGTCGGCAACGGCTTCCAGGCCTGGCTCGGCGGCCTCGGCGGCGACTTCGCGGTGCCGTTCGGGACCATCTCGCTGAACGTGTACTACCGCTACGACGCGCTCCAGCTCCCGGCGTTCGGGGTCCGGTCGTACAACCACACCTGGCAGGTGAGCCCGTCGTGGGTGATCCCGTTCGCGGCGGCGAAGATCCCGCTCCTCTTCACCGGCTTCGTCGACGTGAACGGCGTGAAGGCGGGGAAGGGCTGGAAGGGCCACGAGGTGATGGCGCAGCCGCAGCTCCTCGTCGACGCGCTCGCGGTCGCCGGCGGTCCGAAGGGCGTCCTCCTCGCCGGCGTCGAGTGGTACCTGCACTACCACCCGAACAACGAGGCGCTCGGCGCCCCGTCGAACCTGATCTCGGCGCCGCAGGCGCTGCTCCAGTGGAACCTGCACTGACGGATCCCGCCGCGCCGAGGAGCTCCGCCATGACCGGAACCACCGGACCCGCCCGACGCCTCGAGGCCTTCTTCGGCCTCCGCGCCCGCGGCACCGACGTGAAGACGGAGGTCGTCGCCGGCGCGACGACCTTCATGACGATGGCGTACATCCTGTTCGTGAACCCCATCATCCTGACCGCGGTGCCGGACGTGACGGGGGCGAAGCTCGCCTTCCCCGCGCTCCTCACCTCGACCGCGCTCGTCGCCGCCGTGGCGACCCTCGCGATGGGGCTCCTCACGAACCTGCCCCTCGCGCTCGCGGCCGGCATGGGGCTGAACTCCGTCGTCGCGTTCCAGCTCGTCGCCGGGATGAAGCTCACCTGGCCGCAGGCGATGGGCGTCATCGTCGCGGAGGGCCTCGTCATCTCCGTCCTCGTCGCGACCGGGCTCCGGCAGGCCGTGGTCCGGGCGGTGCCGGTCTCGATGAAGAAGGCGATCGGCATCGGCATCGGCCTCTTCCTCGCGATCATCGGCTTCGTCGACGCGGGCTTCGTCTCGCGCAACGCCGCCGACCCGGTGCCGGTCGCGCTCGGCACCGGCGGACACCTGCGCGGGTTCCCGGTGGTCCTGTTCGTCCTCACGCTCCTCTTCACGGGCTTCCTCGTGCTCCGGAACGTGAAGGGGGCGCTGCTCATCGGGATCGCCGCGTCGACCGTCGTCGCGATCGTCGCGAAGCTCGGCTTCGGCGACGCGGCCGGCTTCAGGACCGTCGTGCTCCCGTCCTCTCCGTTCGCCCTCCCCGACTTCTCGCAGGTCGGGAAGTTCAGCTTCGGGTTCGTCCAGACGCTCGGCTGGGCGGCCGCGGCGCTCACCGTCTTCTCGCTCATGCTCTCGGACTTCTTCGACACGGTCGGGACGGTGGTCGCCGTCGGGCAGGAGGCGAAGTACCTGGACGCCGAGGGCAACTACCCGCGCCCGGGCACGGTGCTGATGGTGGACTCGCTCGCCGCGGTGGCGGGCGGCGCCGCCGGCGCGTCGTCGGCGACGACCTACATCGAGAGCGCCGCGGGCGCGGCGGCGGGCGGCCGGACCGGGCTCGCGTCGGTCGTCACGGCGGCGCTGTTCGCGGCCTGCCTGTTCATCTCGCCGCTCGCCGGCGTCGTGCCGCCGCAGGCGACCGGGGCGGTGCTCGTCCTGGTCGGCTTCTCCATGATGCGGGACGTGGGGAGCCTGCCCTGGGACGACGCCACCGAGGCGATCCCCGCCTTCCTCGTGCTCACGGTGATGCCGTTCACCTACAGCATCACGAACGGCATCGGCGCCGGGTTCATCGCCTACGTCGTCCTGAAGGTGCTGTCCGGTCGAGGCCGGGAGGTCCGGCCGCTCATGTTCGCGGCGGCCGCGGCGTTCCTCCTCTACTTCGCCATCGCCTGATCGGAGCCTCCGTGGCCACCCCCACCACCATCGACGTCCACGACCGCCCGCCCTTCGCGAAGGCGCTCCCCCTCTCCCTCCAGCACCTGTTCGCCATGTTCGGCGCGACGGTGCTCGTCCCCTTCCTCGTCGGGCTCGACACCTCCGTCACGCTGTTCTCGTCCGGCGTCGGGACGCTCCTCTACATCCTCGTCACGAAGGGGAAGATCCCGGCCTACCTCGGGTCGTCCTTCGCGTTCATCTCGACGCTCACCGCGCTGCTGGGGGTCGCGCCGGGCAGCGTCGCCCCCGCCGACCGGATCGCGGTCGCCATGGGCGGCTGCGTGATGGTCGGCGTCGTCTACGTGGTGGTCGCCCTCGCGATCGCGCGGTTCGGCACCGGCTGGATCGACCGGATCCTGCCGCCGGTGGTGATCGGCTCGGTCGTGATGGTGATCGGCCTCGGCCTCGCCCGCGTGGCGGTGGACATGGCGACGAAGGGGGCCGGGCAGGCCTACCAGGGCAGCTACTTCCTCGTGGCGCTCGCCGCGCTCGGGATCGCGATCCTCGCCGCCTCGTTCCTGCGCGGCTTCCTCGGCGTCATCCCGATCCTCATCGGGATCGCCGGCGGGTACGCCGTCGCGCTCGCGGCGGGGCAGGTGGACTTCTCCGCCGTCGCCGCCGCGCGCGCGTTCGCCGTGCCGCCCTTCGTCCTCCCGAAGTTCCAGCTCGGGGCGATCGTGGCCCTCGTGCCGATCTCGCTCGTCGTCATCACCGAGCACGTCGGGCACCTCATCGTCACGAACCGGATCGTCGGGCGCGACTTCATGAAGGACCCGGGGCTCCACCGCTCGCTCGCCGGCGACGGCATCGCGACCGCGGTGGCGGGGCTCGTCGGCGGTCCGCCGAACACCACCTACGGCGAGAACATCGGGGTCATGGCGATCACGCGCGTGTTCAGCGTGTGGGTGATCGGCCTCGCGGCGATCCTCGCGATCGCGATGTCGTTCCTGCCCGTCGTCGGCGCGCTCATCCGCTCGATCCCGGTCCAGGTGATGGGCGGGATCTGCATCCTGCTCTTCGGGATCATCGCCTCGGCGGGCATCCGGATGCTGGTCGAGGCGGGGATCGACTTCTCCCGCAAGCGGAACCTCATCATCGCGTCGGTGATCCTCGTCATCGGGATCGGCGGCGCGAAGATCCACCTCGGCGCGCTCGAGATCACCGAGATGTCGCTCGCGACCTACGTCGGCGTGATCCTGAACCTCGTGCTGCCGCGGGGCCTCGAGTCGGAGGAGGCCGTCGCCGCGGACGCCGCGGACGTCTAGCCGCGCTACCCCTTTCCCTGGCCGCGCGCCGCCG
>JAHWYA010000417.1 GCA_020028115.1 Anaeromyxobacter sp. | reverse complement strand
GGCCGGCAAGTGGCTCGGCGCGAATCCGGCCGAGGCGGTCCGGACCCGGCGCGGCACGGAGCAGGTCGGCGACATCCTGCGGCCGGAGGAGCTCGCGCCGTTCATCGCGGCGCTGGAGCCGGATCAGCGACCGGTGTTCGCGGCGGCGATCTTCACGGGCCTGCGCAAGGGCGAGCTGTGCGGCCGGGGCGAACGGGTGATGAGGGCGAGCGGAGCGAGGGGCTTGGTATATCGGTGGTACAGCCGGCCGATTCCAGAAACACCGAGGCCGGGACCCCACCGGTTTCCCGTGAAGTCCCGGCCTCTTTAGTGGCGGGGTGTAGGGGACTCGAACCCCTGGCCTCCGGCGTGACAGGCCGGCGTTATAACCGACTTAACTAACACCCCAAGTCATGGTGGGCGGACCAGGCTTCGAACCTGGGACCCTCGCCTTGTAAGGGCGACGCTCTACCCCTGAGCTATCCGCCCAAGGCGCGAAAGCCTGGGGTTTCTAGCTTGACCGGCATCCGCTGTCAACGGCGAGACTGCTCGGGTTCGTTTCACCCAAACGCCCGTCCTCGCGCGGGAATGACGGGCTGGACCGCCCAGGATGGCGATGGTTAAGTGCCCGGGACCATGGTGGCCTGGAAGCCGGGGATGAAGGTCGTGCACCGCGCCCAGCAGAGCTGGGGCGTCGGCGTCGTCGTGCAGGTCGCCGAGGAGGGGCGGCGCGTCGCGATCCGCTTCGCGGGCCGCGACGGCGTCACCGTCGTCTCCGGGCGCGACTCCGCGCTCGTCGAGGTGCCGCCCGAGACGCCGATCGAGCGCGCCGCCGGCGGGCCGCTCGAGCGCCTCGCGGGCGGCGACGCGGGACCGCCCTCCGCGTTCGCGCTGCGGACGCGGGTCGTCCGGCTCGAGGCGCTGCGGCGCGCCGACTCCCTCGGCGCCCTCCTCTCCTCCCGCGTCCACGTCCTCCCTCACCAGGTCGGCGCGGCCGGGCGGATCCTCGGCGACCGGATGCCGCGCTTCGTCCTCGCCGACGAGGTCGGCCTCGGCAAGACCGTCGAGGCGGGCCTCGTCTTCTCCGGGCTCCGGCAGCTCGGCATCGCGGAGCGGGTGCTCGTCGTCGTCCCCGAGCACCTCGCGTTCCAGTGGCTCGCCGAGCTCTTCCACAAGTTCAACGCGCTCTTCTCGCTCCTCACGCCGGAGCGGGTCGCCGAGCTCGGCGGCGCCGAGGCCGCCTTCGCGCGGTCCCCCCACGCGATCGTGTCCTTCGAGGCGCTCCGCGCGGACGGGTCGCTCGCCGACGCCGCCGCGGCGACGCCGCTCGACCTCGTCGTCGTGGACGAGGCGCACCACCTCGCCGACGACGACCTCCACGACCTCGTCGCCCCGGTCTGCCGCTCCTCGTTCGGCGTCCTCCTCCTCACCGCGACGCCGGTGCGGCTCGATCCGCGCGAGTACTTCCGGCTCCTCGCGCTCGTCGAGCCGGTCGCGTCGCACTCCGAGAAGGAGTTCCTCGCGCGCCTCGACCAGCACGACGCCTACGCCGACGTCGCCCGCGGGCTCCTCGCCGGCGCGAACGTCGGGGAGGCGCTCGAGCTGCTCCGCAAGCTCTCGCCGGGCGACGACTTCTTCTCGCGCGCCGAGCCGCTCCCGCACCGGCTCGCGCTCCTCGCCCACCTCGCCGACCGCTACAGCCTCTCCGCGCGGCTCGTCCGGAACCGCCGCGTCAAGGTGGGCGCGTTCACCGCCCGCGAGCTCCGCCGCACCGACGTCCCGGCGGGCGGCAAGCGGCAGGCGCTCGTCGAGCTCTGCGCCCGGCTCGCCGGCGCCGAGAAGGTGCTCGTGTTCGGGCACGATCTCGAGGCGCTGCGCGACCTGCAGGGCGGGATCGCCGTCGCGGGACGCGAGGCGCTCCTCTACGACGACGCGCCGTCGATCGAGGCGCGCGACCGGATCGTCGCCCGCTTCCGCGACCCGGAGGGCCCCTCGATCCTCCTCTCCGGCGAGTCCGGCGGCGAGGGGCGGAACTTCCAGTTCGCCCACCACCTCGTCTGCGCCGACCTCCCCGAGTCGCCGCTCGTCCTCGAGCAGCGCATCGGCCGGCTCGACCGGCTCGGCCAGACGCGCCCGGTCGAGATCCACCTCGTCGTGGAGGAGGGGGACGAGGCGTTCCTCGCCGATCTGTACGAGCAGGAGATCGGGATCTTCGAGGAGCCGGTCGGCGGCCTCGACGCGGTCCTCGCCTCGCTCCCGGAGGAGCTCGCGGCGCTGCGCCGCAAGCGCTCGACGAGGACGCGCGACGCGTTCCGCAAGCAGCTCGCGGAGCGCGTCGCCGGCGCCCGCAAGGCGCAGCACGAGGGCGACCCGCTCCTCGACATCCGCTCCGCGGCGCTCCCCGAGCTCGCGCGGCTCGTGCGCGCCGCGTTCGAGCGGCTCGGCGAGGACCCGCCAGACGGCATCGACGCCGCCGGGCCGGAGGCCGCGTCGGAGGCGATCTCCGAGGCGCTCGTCACGCTCTCGCGCTGGCTCGAGGAGGAGCTCGAGGACGTCGCCGCGGAGATCGGCCGGCGGGTGGGGATGGACGTCGACACCGACCAGAACGTCCACCCGTTCGAGGTCGCGTTCACCCTCGGCGCGGGCATGAAGATCGAGGCGCTCCCCGGGATGGAGCTCCCGGAGGAGCCGCTCACGATCCTCGGCTCGTTCTGGCGCGAGACCGCTGTCGCGCGCGACGAGCTGCAGTGGTTCGCGACGGGCCACCGCCTCGTCGAGGCGCTCGTCGGCCTCGTCCGCGACGGCGACGCGGGGCGGGCCGCGGTGATGAAGCGCGAGTGGGCGCCGCGGCGCGGCGCGCTCTACGTCCGCTTCCTCCCGGCGCTCGCCAGCGGCGCCGACGTGGCCCCCGGCGCGCGCGTCGCGTCGCGGCAGGCGTCGCGCTACCTCGACCTCGCGCCGGTCTCCGTGCTCGTCGACCTCGACGGGAACCGGGTCGTCCGCGGCGGCGCGGCGCGCCTCGAGGACGAGGCGGAGGAGGCGGAGGCCGCCCGGGTCGGCGGGGCGCCGGCGGCGCTCCTCGAGGCGGCGCGGGCCGCGGCCGAGAAGGAGGCCGCCGCGATCCTCGGCCGCCGCGTCGAGGAGGCGAAGGCGATCCTCGGCGCGCACGCCGACGCGGAGGAGGAGCGGCTCGTCGAGGCGTCGTTCCAGGGCGGCGCGGCGCGGGCGCGGGTCGACGGCGCGCTCGCGGTGC
>JAHWYA010000416.1 GCA_020028115.1 Anaeromyxobacter sp. | reverse complement strand
GTGGCAGGGGCCTCCCGGCTCGAGCAGGAACCCCGCCGGCGTGGCCTCGGGCTGCGGCGCGCACGCGACGAGCCGGTGCAGCGGGACGCCGGAGCGATCCGAGAGCCGCCACGCGTCCTCGCCCGTGAGCGGCACGACGTAGGCGGTGCAGCAGCGCGCGTCGCACGCCTCGCAGGGGTTCGCGGACGTCGTCCACACCTCACGCTCCTCCGCTGCCGCGACCGCCGGCCCGGCCATTGTCCCCGAACCGGGCCGTCGGCGGGAGTCCGCGGCGCAGGCGAGCTCCCTCGACCGCGCGCTCCGGCCCTTGACCCCGCGGCCGCCGCGCGCCACATCTCCCCGGTGACCGGCGGCGCCCGAGGCGAGGAACCCGCGAGCGGCGCGCTCCCGCGCCGCGGGAGGATCGCGTACATCGCGCTCGGCTGGTTCTTCTTCGCGCTGGGCGCGATCGGCGCGGTGCTGCCCGTCGTCCCGACGACGCCGTTCATGCTCCTCGCGCTGTGGGCGTTCTCACGGGGGTCGGACCGCTTCCACCATTGGCTCTACCACCACCGGATCTTCGGACCGCCGCTGCAGCGGTTCCGCAGGGACCGGGTCGTGCCGCGCTGGGCGAAGGCTTTCGCCCTCTCGTCGATGGCGGCGAGCGTCGCGTGGGTCGCGATCGTCTCGCGCCCGCCCTGGTACGGCTTCGTCGCGATGGGCGCGGTCGTGCTCGCGGGCGCGCTCTACGTCACGCGGTTCCCGTCCCGCACGCGCTGACGGCTCAGCACCGCATTTGCTCCCGGCGCCACTCCCGGAGAGACTCGAAGGTCCCGTGCCCACCCTGCGCGACTGGCTCTCCGAGGGGCCGTTCACCCTCGGCCTCTCCTCCGGGTTCTTCGGCTTCTTCGCGCACGCGGGGGTGGTCGCGGCGCTCGAGTCGGAGGGCCTCCGGCCCGCGCGGATCGTCGGATCGTCGGCGGGCGCGCTCGCGGGAGGGCTGTGGGCGGCCGGCGTCCCGGCGGCGCGGCTGCGCGAGGAGCTGCTCGCGCTGCGCCGCGCGCACTTCTGGGATCCGGCGCCAGGGCTCGGGCTCCTGCGCGGCCGGCTGTTCCGCGAGCGGCTCGAGGCGATGCTTCCGATCCGGACGTTCGAGGAGTGCCCGATCCCGCTCGCGCTGTCCGCGTTCGACGTGCTCGCGGTCCGGACGGCGGTGCTCGACGCCGGGCCGCTCGCGCCGGCGATCCACGCCTCGTGCGCCGCGCCCGGGCTGTTCCAGCCCGTGCGGATCGGCCTGCGGCTCTACTGCGACGGCGGCGTCCTCGACCGGCACGGCCTCGCCGGCGCGCGCGGCGACGCGCGAGTGCTCTACCACCACCTCACGTCGCGCTCGCCGTGGCGGCGCCGCTCGAGCCCGGCGCTCCGGATCCCGGAGCGGCCGGGGCTCCGCGCCGTCGCGCTCGACGGGCTCCCGCGGCTCGGGCCGTTCCGGCTCGAGCGCGGGAGCGCGGCGATGGAGCGCGCCGCGGAGGGGATGCGGGCGGCGCTGGACGCGCCGAGCTGAGGGGCTCGTACCCGCCGGCGGTGCGGCGGAGGACGAACATGCCCTCGTCGTTGAACGAGGGGACGGCCGCGCCGGAGCGTGACGCGCGTCACGCCCCGGCGCGCGGGGTCACCAGGTCTCGCTGGAGTGGCAGGTCATCGCGCAGCTGCGCGTGGTCGCATTCCAGCTCGTGATCCGGTTCCCGACCTGCTTCGCGCCGTCGACGTGGGTGGTCCGGTTCACCGCCGTCGTCGTGTAGCCGGGGTGGCAGTCGCCGCAGGAGCGACCGCTGTGTTTGGAGTGGCGCCCGGTCGAGGGCGGCGCGCCGTGGCACGAGGTGCACGTCGCCTGGGCCGTCGACGTCCAGCTCATCGTCGCCGACGTGCCGCCGGTGAACTTGCCGTGGCAGTACGTCGAGGCGCACGACGCCGCGGTGGCGGACGTCCGGCTGTACGCCGCCGCCGCGCCGCCCGTCCGCGCGAGCGCACCGAACGAGACCTCCGCGACGGCGTTCCCGTCGACGTGCGCCGCGTCGGAGATCACGTTCGACCCGGTGCGATCGGGGTGGCAGGCGGAGCAGGCGGGGGTCGCCATGATCGTCGTGCCGAGGTGCGAGGCGTGGACGCCCACCGAGACGTTCGTCGCGACGCTCCGCCCCTGCGTGTCGACCGGCGGCGAGGCGAGGCCCGTCGCGCGATTCCCGTGGCAGAAGGTGCAGCTCGTCTGCCAGGAGGCGAACCCGGCGGAGGCGTGACAGGTCGCGCAGGACGGGCCCGTGCCGCCGGCGCCGTCGAGGTTCGCGCCGTGGCAGCTCTTGCACGACGCGAGGCCGCCGCGGGTCGCGGAGTAGCCGTGCTGGTCCTTCGCCGCCCAGCCCGCCGGGTGCGAGGAGGTCGCGTCGATCGCGCCGTTCAGGTGGAGCGAGGGGTTGACCGTGGTCGACGAGTACCCCGTGTGGCAGGTCCCGCACGACGTGGAGGTCGTGTGCGGCGCGGGCGGCGGCACGCCGTGGCAGGTCCCGCACGCGGACTGCGCCGCGCCGGTCCAGGAGGGCGCCTTGTTCGTGCCGCCGGCCACGGTGGCGCCGTGGCAATAGGTGGAGGCGCAGGTCGCGCCGTTCCAGGCGGGCACCGCGCCGTCGCGCCTCGCGTCCGCGCCGAACGCGACCGTCGCCGTGCCGTCGAGGTGGGCGAGGTCGGCGGGCACCGCGTGGCAGGCCGCGCACGCGACCGCCTTCCCGAGCGAGCCGCCGGAGAGGTGGCGCTGGTGCGCGCCGACGGCGCGAGACGTCGCCGAGGTCTCGCCCTCGGTCCCGGCGGGGGGCGCCGCCGCGGTCAGGTTCGCGGCCGTGTAGGACGCGACGCGCGTGCCATGGCAGAAGGTGCAGTTCGTCTGCCACGTCGCGTACCCGGCCGACGCGTGGCAGGAGTTGCAAGACACCCCCGAGGTGCCGCCGGCGAGGTCCGCGCCGTGGCAGCTCTTGCACGACGCGACGCCGCCGCGATTCGCGGAGTACCCGTGCTGGTCCTTCGCGGCCCAGCCCGCCGGGTGCGAGGACGTCACGTCCACCGCGCCGTTCAGGTGGAGCGCGGCGTTGACCGCGCCCGACGAATAGCCGGTGTGGCAGGCCCCGCACGACGCGGAGGTCGTGTGCGGCGCGGGCGGCGGCACGCCGTGGCAGGTCCCGCACGCGGACTGCGCCGCGCCGCCGGTCCA
>JAHWYA010000415.1 GCA_020028115.1 Anaeromyxobacter sp. | reverse complement strand
GCAGCCGGCGGACCGGACCGGGCCGCCCTCGACGAGCACGGACGCGGTGGGCGCGGCGCCGGAGAGGACGCCCGGCGAGGCGAGGTGCAGCGCGGGGAGGACGGTCCCGGGAGCGTGGCCGGTCATGGCGGTCACCAGCCCGGGTTCACGTTGTAGCCCCAGCCGCGGGCGTTCCACGTGACGTTCGTGATGTACGGGACCATCCCCTGCGCCGTGATGGCGTCGTACAGCTCGCGCGCCTGCGGGCTCCACGGATCGACGTACTCCGCGATGATCACGGGCACGCCCTTCGCGCGGAGCTGCTTCGCCTGCTCGAACTGCGGCCCCCAGTAGTACGGGTCGTTCCAGGGCTGCAGCCACCCGGACGCCCAGGTGGACGCGGAGAAGAGCCCCTCCGTCTCGACGGCGTGCGCGTACTGAGGGTACGCGAGGGCGAAGTCGAACCCCTGGTTGAAGATGAACTTCATGTCGGGGTGCTGCTCGAGGATCCGCCGCATCACCGACGCCATCGCGTCGTTCACGTCACGGCGGCTCTTGCCCTCGGGGACGTCGGGGGTCGCGACGTCCCACTTCACGCCGCGCGAACCGGTCCGGTACGCCTCGTCGGCGCGGCGGACGAGCCAGTCCTGCCAGGACGGGTGGGTCACGTCGACGAGGTACGTCCCCCAGTCGCCGTTCGTGCGGAGGATCGGGCCGGAGTACCCGGACGCCGAGCGCAGGTCGTCGTGCAGCTCGCCCAGGTTGATGTACGCGAACGGCCGGATGCCGGCGTTGCGCAGGATCTCGTTCGAGCGCGTGTCGCCGGGGTAGCCGGTCTCGAACCACTCGAAGCCGGCCTTCGCGACGGCGTCCGCGGGGACGTCGCCCCACGCCCAGCCGCCGAAGCGCGGCATCGCGGCGCCGTCGCCGCGGAACTCGCCGCCGGTCGCGCCGCCCGTCGAGGGGCTCGGGTCGCCCGTCGAGGGGCTCGGGTCGCCCGCGGTGCAGGACCCGACCGCGAAGCAGTCGAGGCCATCGGCGCCCCCACCGCAGGCGGCGGCCAGGGGGAGAAGCGACAGCACGGTGGTCAGGAGGGCTCGGCGAGTCGTCACGGGTCGGCTCCTTCGTTCGGGGTTTCGCCACCTGAACGAGAGGCCTACCGACCGCATTTCCTACGGGGGTGCGAGGGAGGGGGTGTAGAGCGCCCTTACGCGCATGCCTCCCCACGTACGGCGCCACAGTGAGCGAGTGCCTACATCGAGCTCGCTTGCTCGATCGATCGCAGGCAGGGCTGGAAGATCGGCGCGGGGTCGGCTACCCGACGGCCGATCGGACGCGCGCCCGGCGCGTCGAGTGGACTCCGGGCGCTGCCCCACCCGTGTCGAAAGCGGGTCGTCCGGTCCCGTCCGGACGGCGCGGAGGGGGGCACGGAGCCGCTCGCGAGGCCGAAAGACGACGCGCCCGGGCGGGCGGGAAGCCCGCGCCGGGCGCGCATTTCACGTGGGTTTGGGCGCCCGTGACGGGCGGGGAGCTACTCGCCCTGGAACGCGGGGACGGGGAGCGGCGGAGGCCGCTGGGCGGGGCGCGCGGACGGCAGCGGCGGGGGGCGCATCGAGAACGGGACCCGCGTCGCCGGCGGGACCACCGCCGGCGTGCGCTCGAGGAGCTCCATGCGCGAACGGACCCGGTCGAGCCGCTCGAGCGCGGCAGCGAGCGCCTCGTCGAGCCACTCGTCCGCGGCGCGGCGCTCGTCCGCCCCGACGATGCGGCCGGCCGAGCGGAGCGAGTCCCAGAGCGCCCGGTGCAGGAGCTTGAACTCCCGCGCGACCCGCGCGGGAGAGGCGCCCGAGCGGACGAGCACCGCCGACCGGAGCGCACCGCCCTCCCGGGGCGGGGCGGAGGCGGCGGCCGCAGCGCCGTCGTCCCGCAGTGCGAGGCTCATCTCGCGAAGCAGCGGCCCGACCGCGAACGCGAGCGCTGGCTCGCCGCCGAGCTCGCTCTCGACCGCGCGCTTCCACGCCGCTGCCACGTCGCTCCGCTGCTCCTCGATGAGGAGCCCCACCGCGACTGCTCTCACGCCCGCCCCCCTTCTCGAACGACTCGGGCCCTGAGCCGGCCGGACCCTTCGTGCCGGTACGTAGCAAAGCGCCTGCCAGCAGCCGCCGGCCTCGGCTGCGTGTGGCTGCGGCGCGAGGATAGGGAAACGGAGTTCCCATTCGGCGAACGCGGCGCCCTCGTCCGGTGCGCCGGCGGCCCCCGCAGCGCCGCGAGGGCCGTGCCACGGGGGCGGTGCGCGGTGGCCGGCCCCTTGCTAATCGCCGTCGTGCGGGCGCCGCCCGCAGGAGCGGGCAGGTGGGAACGATCGGGTACTACGGCTTCCTCGCGACTCGCATCGCGCCCGGGCGACTCCTCGGCGTCGCCGCGCTCCGCGCCGCGCGCACGGCGCTCAACCGGGTCGCGCCCCCGCTCGCGCCGCAGCGGGACCGGCTCCTCGGCGCGCTCGGGTGCGACGGCGCCGCGACCCTGGCGCGGCTCCTCGCCCGGCCTCGTCCCGGGCGGACACCCTGGACCGCGGGATCCCTCCGCGCGGCCCTCGACGCCTTCCTCCCCGGCGAGACCGAGCGCGCCTGCGCCCGGGCGGAGGACGCGGCCCGGGGACGCATCGCCGTGTGCGGCCGCACCGTGGACGTGTCGCGCGCCGGGGGCCGGACGGACTGGCAGCTCGATCCGCTCCACGGCGGCCGGTTCTCGGCGTGGGCGCCGTCGCGCGTCCCGCCGGCGCCGGGGCTCGACGCCCGCGCCGCGTGGCAGGTCGGGCGTGGAGCGCAGTGGGTGGCGCTCGCGCAGGGCGCCGCGCTCTCGCCGCGCCGGCGCGCGGAGCTCGCGGCGGCGCTGTCGGCGTCGGTCGTGGACTTCGTCGCCGAGAACCCGGTCGGCCACGGCGTCCACTGGACGAGCGCGAGCGAGGCCGGCCTCCGCGCGTGGAACCTCGTCCTCGCGCTGTGGATCCTGTCCGGCGCCGGCGTCGCGCCGGGCCCGGAGCTCGCGATCGACGCCGCGCGGCTCCTCGTCGCGACCGGCCGGTTCGTCCTCTCGAACCTCGAGGACGACACCGCGGTGCCCGCCTCCCCGCTCTCGCTCGACTGGCTCGGCCTCCTCGCCTGCGCCGAGGGGTTGCCGGAGTGGCCCGAGTCGCCGCGGTGGCGCGCGCTCGCGCTCGCGGGCCTCTCCGCCGCGTTGCAGGAGCAGGTGCACGAGGA
>JAHWYA010000045.1 GCA_020028115.1 Anaeromyxobacter sp. | reverse complement strand
GACGATCACCGCCTCGTCGCTCATCGCCGGCACGTAGGCGCCGCCGGCGGTGCAGGAGCCCATCACCACCGAGATCTGCGGGATGCCGAGGCCGGAGAGGTTCGCCTGGTTGTAGAAGATCCGGCCGAAGTGGTCGCGGTCCGGGAAGACCTCGTCCTGCCGCGGCAGGAACGCGCCGCCGGAGTCGACGAGGTAGATGCACGGGAGCCGGTTCTGCTCCGCGATCTCCTGCGCGCGCAGGTGCTTCTTCACCGTGACCGGGTAGTAGGTGCCGCCCTTCACCGTCGCGTCGTTCGCGACGATCATGCACTCGACGCCGCTCACGCGGCCGACGCCGGTGATGAGCCCCGCCGCGGGCGCCTGGTCCTCGTACATGCCGAAGGCGGCGAGCTGCCCGACCTCGAGGAACGGCGTGCCGGGATCGAGGAGCCGGTCCACCCGGTCGCGAGGGAGGAGCTTGCCGCGGGCGACGTGCTTGTCGCGCGCGGCTTGCCCGCCGCCCTCCGCGACCCGCCGCGCCTTCGCGCGGAGGTCCTCGACGAGGGTGCGCATCGCCTCCGCGTTCGCCTTGAACTCCGGCGAGCGCGGCTGGATCTGGGACTCGAGGACGTTCATCTCGGCAGCTCAACCCGGGGGGTCATTGCGCTCAAGCGCTCTCGGCGAACAGCTCGCGGCCGATCAGCATGCGGCGGATCTCGGAGGTGCCGGCGCCGATCTCGTACAGCTTGGCGTCCCGCCACAGCCGGCCCGTCGGATATTCGTTGATGTAGCCGTTCCCTCCAAGCACCTGGATCGCGTGGTTCGCCATCCAGGTGGCCTTCTCCGCCGCGTACAGGATCGCGCCCGCGGCGTCCTTGCGGAGCGAGCGCGCGTGGTCGGCGCGGTCGCACGCCTGGCCGACCGCGTAGACGTAGGACCGGCACGCCTGCCAGGTCGTGTACATGTCGGCGAGCTTTCCCTGCATGAGCTCGAACTCGCCGATCGCCGTCCCGAACTGCTTGCGCTCGTGCACGTACGGGAGGACGACGTCCATGCACGCCGCCATGATCCCGAGCGGACCGCCCGCGAGGACCGCGCGCTCGTAGTCGAGGCCGGACATGAGCACCTTCGTGCCGTTCCCGAGGCCCCCGAGGAGGTTCTCCTCCGGCACCTCGCAGTCCTCGAGGAAGACCGGGTAGGTGTTGGACCCGCGCATGCCGAGCTTGTCGAGGTGGGTGCCGAAGGAGAGGCCGCGCGTCCCCTTCTCGACGAGGAAGGCGCTGAGCCCCTTCGCGCCGGCGGCGGGGTCCGTGTACGCGTAGACGATCTGCACGTCCGCGTCGCCGCCGTTCGTGATCCACATCTTCGCGCCGTTCAGCACCCAGCGGTCGCCGCGCTTCACCGCGCGGGTCTTCATGCCGAGCACGTCCGAGCCCGCGTTCGGCTCGGACATCGCGAGCGCGCCGACGTACTCGCCGGAGACGAGCTTCGGGAGGTACCTCCGCTTCTGCTCCGCGGTCCCGTTCCGGTGGAGCTGGTTCACGCAGAGGTTCGAGTGCGCGCCGAAGGAGAGCCCGACGGACGCGGAGCCGCGCGAGATCTCCTCCATCGCGACGATGTGCGCGAGGTACCCGAGCGACGTCCCGCCGTACTCCTCCGAGACGGTGAGCCCGAGCACGCCGAGCTCGCCGAGCTTCCTCCAGAGGTCGGCCGGGAACTCGTTCTGCCGGTCGATCTCCGCGGCGCGCGGAGCGATCTCCTTCTTCGCGAAGTCGCGGACGGCGTCGCGCAGCAGCTCGACGTCGCCGCCGAGGTCGAAGCGAAGTCCGATGGTCATGAGAGAAGGGTACTTGGCGCGGGGACGCAGAACCGGCCAGAATGGTTGCAGATCGTGCCACGCCTCGACTCGAGACGGCGCCCCGCCCCCACCCCCCGGAAGCGACCGGGCGCCACCGCCGCGACCCCCATCGCCTTCGTAAACGCGCTCCTCCTCGCGTACGAGCGCTACGGGGAGAGCCCGGCGGCGGTCCTCCGGGAGGGGCAGATCACGCCAGCGATGCTGCGCGATCCGGAGGCGCTCATCACCGCGCGCCAGATGGAGATCGTCTCGGAGGGCGCCATGCGGCAGCTCGACGACGAGGCGCTCGGCTGGTTCTCCCGGAAGCTGCCGTGGGGGACGCTCGGGATGCTCTGCCGAGCCTCGCTGCCGTCGCCGAACCTCGAGGTCGCGCTGAAGCGCTGGTTCCGCCACCACCGGCTCGTCACCGACGACCTCACCCTCGAGCTCTCGTCCGCCGCCGGGCGCGCCACCGTCGCCATCCGGGAGCACCGTCCGCTCGGGGCCCCCTCCCCGGCCCCGCTCCGGGGGGCGGCGGAGATCCGGGGACGAGCGATGCGGGAGTTCTGCCTCCTCTCGTACCTGCGCTACGTGCACGGCTTCGCCTGCTGGGCCGTGGACTCGCGCATCTCGCTCCTCGAGGTCGGGTTCCCCTTCCCGCGCCCGCCCCACGGAGCGGTCTACCCGCTCCTCTTCCCCGGGCCGATCTCCTTCGACGCCGCGCAGGCCCACTTCACCTTCGACGCGCGCTACCTCGCGCTGCCGCAGCGCCGCGACGACCGCGCGCTGCGGGCGATGCTGCAGCACGCCCTCCCGCTCACGGTCCTCCAGTACCGCCGCGACCGGCTCCTCGTCGCGCGGGTCCGCCGCCACCTCGCCGAGCACCCGGGCGACGTGCACGACGCCGAGACCGTCGCGCGCCACCTCCACCTCTCCACCCGCTCGCTCCACCGGCACCTCCACCAGGAGGGCGCGACGCTGCAGGCGCTCAAGGACGAGGTCCGCCGCGACCGGGCCGTCGACCTCCTGTGCCGGACCGAGAAGCCGGTGAAGCAGGTGGCCCTCGCCGTCGGCTTCGGCGACGAGAAGGCCTTCTCCCGCGCCTTCAAGGCGTGGACCGGCGAGACTCCGCGGGCGTACCGCCGCAGGGCGGCCCCCGCGTAGCCTCCCCCCCGGACGGGTCGCGCCGTCCCATCGGAGTGCGTGCCGCCCGGCGCGCCGCGCAGTACGGATCGGTATCACGGTTGGTGGCCGACACCCGACGTCCTGCAGGACGCGAGAAGCGTTCGCGCCGCTCCCCGAGGCCTCCGACATGATCCGCGCCGACATCCTCCAGCAGTTCCCCGACCTCTTCGGCAAGAAGCGCGTGAACGGCCGCGAGCTCGACGTCGACGAGACCATCTCGACGCTGACCCGCGAGCTGCGGCCCGACATCGCGGCGGCGCTCGCCGCGCGGCGCGAGCTGCTCGCCTCCCGCGCGCCGGTGACGAAGAAGTACGCCTGGCAGGCGTGGGACGAGAAGCTCGACGATCCGGTGACCGGGAAGCCGTGGACCTTCCGGCAGATCGTGCAGGGGCTCGTCGACAACTTCCTCGGCAAGGAGTCGCCCTGGCGGTGGCGCCTCAACGACGAGGTGCCGATCCCCGAGCACGTCCACCCCTCGCGGAACCCAGGCCTCGAGCTCACGGGCCCGTGGGCGCCGCTCGACATGGCGTTCAACGCGCTCAACAGCGCCGCGCCGATGAACATGCCGGACTTCGAGGACGCGGCGCCGTCGCACTTCACGCCGGAGGGCTCGAGGCCGGGCACGCCGCTCGGGATCTTCGCGGCGATGCAGAACGCGAAGGAGATCCACGAGGGGCGCTGGAACGAGAAGCCCTACGAGGTCGTGAAGAAGGGGAAGACGAGGCAGTACCGGATCACCACGCCGCAGCCGCAGTGGCCGACGCGGCTCGCGCGCCCGCCGGGACTCCACATCGTCTACGAGCACGTGACGGTCGACGGGAAGCCCGCCCCGGGGCTCGTCGTCATGGCGACGCTCTGGGCGCTCTCCAACCACGACGCCCTCGTGCGCTCCGGGAGCGGCGTCTACTACTACATCCCGAAGCTCCAGACGCCGCGCGAGGCGCTCCTCGTCGAGAAGCTCCTCTCCCGGCTCGAGGGGCTCGTCGGCGTCCCCGCCGGCACCTTCAAGGCGAAGATGCTCTACGAGGAGGGGAACGCGGGCCGCCAGCTCCCCGCCATCGTCTGGACGCTGCGGCGCCGGCTCCTCGGGACGAACGTCGGCCGCTGGGACTACCTCGGCAGCCTCATCGAGATGTGGAAGGACGATCCCGCGGCGATCTTCCCCGACCCGCAGTCGGTCGGGATGGCCACGCCGAACATGATCGCCTACCAGCGCTACAACGCGCTCCTCATGCTCATGGCCGGCCTGAAGGACGGGGAGCTCTCCAACGGGGCGCCGATCGGCGGCATGGCGGCCGTCATGATCTACCAGGCGGCCGACCCCTACGGCCGCGCGCGCTACAACGCGCACGCGCTCCGCGCCATCGTGATGGACAAGCTGCGCGAGCGGGTGCTCGGGCTCGTGTTCGTGCCGGACGCGCCGCTCCCCCCCGGCGCGCAGCCCACCCTCGAGGACGTCCTCGCGACGCGCGTGAAGGGGAAGCTCTACGACGCCTACCGGCAGAGCTGGGTCGCGAGCCCGGAGACGGACTACGTCGCCGCCGGGAACGGCCCGCTCCGCGCGCCGGTGACGGGGCTGCAGGCCCTCGTCGACGCCCCGCGCCAGCTCCTCGACGTCGAGGGGAAGCAGGTCCCCTCCGTCGCGAGCGGCCTCACCGACGCCGAGCGGGAGCTGCTGCGCGCGCGCGGCCTCCTCGACGCGGCCGGGAAGATCACCCCCACCGTCGTTCCGCGCGAGTCGCTCGACGCGCCGGAGAAGCTCCTCACCCAGCCGCTCTGGGACGCGATCTACCGGCCGCCGAAGGGGGACGTGACGATCGAGCACGTCCAGCACTCCTTCTACATGGCGGCGAACTACGGGTTCCAGATCCTGAACGGGAACTTCGCGGCGGCGATCGACGACTACGAGCTGAAGCTGCGGTTCATGAACGACCTCGCCACCTACCGGATCTACGTGTCCTGGCTCTGGTCGCTCGTCCGGCACGAGGCGCCCATCACGAAGGACGGCCACCTGCAGCGGCAGGTCCTCACGCGCGACGGCGTCGTCATCGGCGCGAACGCGGAGCCGGTGAAGGCGGGGACGCGCTTCACGCGCGAGCTCTTCGAGAAGGTGTGGGCCTACCACGACGAGTGGACGAAGGCCTTCTTCGCGGAGCAGGACCGCCGGGGCGAGCCCGCGCGCTTCGACCGCTCCAAGGCGGACGTGATCATGGAGATGCTGCGCCGCCAGCTCCTCTCGAGGCGCTGGGTGCAGCACTCGGCGCGCGTGCTCTTCGTCGTCGCCGAGGCGGGCGCGAAGGACCGCGGCCCGATCCTGGACGCGATCTTCGACCTGTCGCGGGACGAGGTCGCGAAGCGCGTGCAGGCGGGGACGCTGCCGCGGACGGCGCTCGCCGCGCACGACTACGTGCTCGACGTGTCGTAGGGGGCGCGGCCGCTCCTCCGCCCGCCCAGCGGCGGCGCCCGGCTGGGGGTCTGCGTTTGCTCCGGCTGCGCGCGCGCCCTGCGCGCGGTTAAGCCTCCGCCGATCGCAAGCGGAGCGGGAGCGCACGTCCATGAAGACCAGCCGGAAGCTGTGGGTGGTGGTGATCGTCGGGCTCGTGGTGGTGGTCGGCCTGCTCGCGGGGCTGAAGGCCGGCCAGATCGTGACGATGGTCCGCGCGGCCGAGCGGCAGACGCCCCCGCCCACGGCGGTGTCGTCGGCGCTCGCCGAGGTCTCGGAGTGGGCGCCGACGCGAGGCGCCGTCGCGACGCTCGTCGCCGCGCGCGCCGTCACGCTCGGGGCGGAGCTCCCGGGGCGCATCCGCGAGATCGGGTTCGAGTCCGGCGCCTCCGTCCGCAAGGGCGCCTCGCTCGTGCGGCTCGACACGTCCACCGAGGAGGCGCAGCTCCAGGCGAGCCAGGCCGAGGCCTCGCTCGCCAAGGTGAGCGTCGAGCGCGCGCGCACGCTGCGGAAGGGGGACTCGATCTCGCAGGCCGAGCTCGACGCGGCCGAGGCGAAGGCGCGCGCGGCGGCGGCGGCGGTCGCGACCCTCGAGGCGACCATCGCGAAGAAGACGATCCGCGCGCCGTTCGACGGGCGCATCTCCATCCGCCAGGTCGAGCTCGGGCAGATCGTCTCCCCGGGGACCCCCCTCGCGTCGCTCCAGTCGGTGAGCCCCATCCACGCCGACTTCTGGATGCCCCAGCAGACCCTCGCCGAGCTGCGGGCGGGGCAGCCGGTGCGGCTGCGCTCGGATCCCTTCCCCGACGCGCGCTGGGAGGGCGAGATCACGGCGGTGAACCCCGAGGTCGACACCGCGACGCGGAACGTCCACGTGCGCGCGACGTTCCCGAACGGCGACGGGCGCCTCCGCCCGGGCATGTTCGCGAACGTGGAGGTGGTCTCCGGCGCGCCGCGGAAGGTGCTCGTCATCCCGGCGACGGCGGTGATCTACGCGCCGTACGGGGACTCGGTCTTCGCCATCGCCGAGAAGGAGGACGGGAAGGGCGGGAAGTCGGCCGTCGCGCAGCAGAAGTTCGTGCGGCTCGGTGAGCGGCGCGGCGACTTCGTCGCGGTGGTCTCTGGGCTCGGGCCGGGCGAGCGGATCGTGGGCAGCGGCGGGTTCAAGCTCCGCAACGGGGTGCCGGTGGCGGTGAACGACGCGCTCGCGCCGGGCGCGGAGCTCGCGCCGAAGCCCACGGACCAGTGAGCGACCGGGGGCGCGCGTGAGGTTCACCGATCTCTTCATCCGGCGGCCCGTCGTCGCCGTCGTCGTCAACCTCATCGTCCTCATCGCCGGGATCCAGGCGATCCGGACGCTGAACGTCCGCCAGTACCCGCGGACCGAGAACGCCTCCGTCACGGTCACGACCGCCTACGTGGGCGCGAGCCCCGACCTCGTCCGGGGCTTCGTCACGACGCCGCTCGAGCGCGTGATCGCCGCCGCGGACGGGGTGGAATACATCGAGTCGCAGAGCAAGCAGGGGCTCTCGACCATCACGATCCGGCTGAAGCTCAACTACGACGCGCAGCGCGCCCTCGCCGAGATCGGCTCGAAGGTGGATCAGGTGCGGCGCGACCTCCCGCCGGAGGCGGAGATCCCGATCCTGAACATCGTCTCCGCCGACACCCAGTTCGCCTCCGCCTACCTGAGCTTCTCCTCGCAGGACCTCGCCCAGAACGAGATCACCGACTTCCTCGTCCGCGTGGTCCAGCCGCGGCTCTCCGCCGTGGACGGCGTACAGCGCGCGGACATCCTCGGCGCCCGGACCTTCGCGATGCGGATCTGGCTCCAGCCCGACCGGATGGCCGCGCTGAACGTGAGCCCGGCCCAGGTGCGCCAGGCCCTCGCCGCCAACAACTACCTCGCGGCGGTCGGCCAGACCCGCGGCTCGCTCGTGCAGGTGAACCTCACCGCCAACACCGATCTCCGCTCGGTCAAGGAGTTCCAGAACCTCGTGGTGCGCGAGCTGAACGGCGCGATCGTGCGGCTCGGCGACATCTCCCAGGTCGCGCTCGGCGCGGAGGACTACGACCAGGCCGTGAACTTCACCGGCGAGACCGCGGTGTTCATCGGCGTGTGGGCGCTCCCCACGGCGAACTCCCTCGACGTGATCCAGCGCGTGCGCGGGGAGCTCGACGCGCTGCAGCGCGACATCCCCGAGCAGATCCAGGCGCGCATCGCCTACGACGGGACCTCCTACATCAAGAGCGCCATCCGCGACGTGGAGCGCACCCTCGGCGAGACGCTCGTCATCGTGGTGATCGTGATCTTCCTGTTCCTCGGGTCGCTCCGCTCGGTGCTCGTGCCGGTGGTCGCCATCCCCGTCTCCCTCGTCGGCGCGGTCTTCCTCATGCAGGTGTTCGGCTTCTCGCTGAACCTCCTCACCCTGCTCGCGATCGTGCTCTCGGTGGGGCTCGTGGTGGACGACGCGATCGTGGTCGTCGAGAACGTCGAGCGGCACCTGCGCGAGGGGGTGAAGCCGCTGGACGCTGCGCTGAAGGGCGCGCACGAGCTGGTCGGTCCCATCGTCGCGATGACCATCACCCTCGCCGCGGTGTACACGCCCATCGCGTTCCAGGGCGGCCTCACTGGCTCGCTGTTCCGCGAGTTCGCCCTCACGCTCGCCGGGGCGGTGACCATCTCCGGGTTCGTCGCGCTCACGCTCTCGCCGGTCATGTCGGCGAGGCTCCTCAAGCAGGGGCAGGAGGAGCGCGGGCTCGCGGGCCGGATCAACCGCGGGTTCGACCGGCTCAAGGCGCTGTACGCCCGCCAGCTCGACGTGGCGCTCGCGGGGCGGCGCGCCATCTACGTGGCGTGGGGCGTCGTCAGCGTCCTCGCCGTCCTCATGTTCACGCAGGCGCCGCGGGAGCTCGCCCCCACCGAGGACCAGGGGGTGATCTTCGGCATCGTCGACACGCCGGCCAACTCGACGCTCGACCAGGTGATGCCCTTCACGCGCGCGGTGAACCGCACGGTGATGGAGATCCCGGAGTCGGGGTTCACGTTCCAGATCACCTTCCCGGACGGCGGCTTCTGGGGGGTGGGGCTCAAGCCCTGGGACGAGCGGAAGCGCACGGCGGCGAAGATCCTGCCGGAGGTGCTGGCGAAGGTCGGCGCCATTCCTGGCATCCAGACCTTCCCGATCCTTCCGCCAGCGCTCCCCGGCGGCGGCTCCTTCCCGGTCGAGTTCGTGATCGCCTCGACCGCCGAGGCCCCCGAGCTGCTCGGCTTCGCGCAGCAGCTCCAGCAGAAGGCGATGGCGAGCGGGATGTTCGCGTTCCCGCCGCTCGTCGACGTCAAGATCGACCAACCCCAGACCGAGATCGACATCGACCGCGACAAGGTCGCCGAGCTCGGCCTGAACCTCCAGACGGTGGGCCAGGACCTCGCCGCCGCGGTCGGCGGGAACTTCGTGAACCGGTTCAGCGTCGGCGGCCGGAGCTACAAGGTCATCCCGCAGG
>JAHWYA010000044.1 GCA_020028115.1 Anaeromyxobacter sp. | reverse complement strand
CACCCCGGGCCGACGGGCGCGGTCGCCGCGGCGCTCGGCGTGCGCGCCCTCGCGGAGGCGACCCCGCAGGCGAAGCGCGAGGAGGTCGCGCGGCGGCAGGCGGCGGGGCGGCACGTCCTCTTCGCCGGCGACGGCGTGAACGACGCGCCGGCGCTCACGCAGTCCGAGGTGGGCGTCGCGATGGGGCGCGGGACCGACGTCACGATGGAGAGCGCGGACGTCGTCCTCGTGCGGGACGACCTGCGCCTCGCCGGGGACCTCGTCCGGCTCGCGCGGCGGACCCTCTCCGTGATCTGCCAGAACGTCTTCTGGGCCTTCTTCTACAACGCCGTCGCGATCCCCCTCGCGATGGCGGGCGTCCTCCACCCCATCGTCGCCGCGGGCGCGATGGCGGCCTCCTCGCTCTTCGTGGTCGGGAACTCGCTCCGGCTCCGGCGGGCGCTCGGGTAGCGAGGAGGCGTCCGGGCGGTAGCCCGCCGCGTCGCGGCGATCCGCGCGCGCTTAGATTCCGTGGGCGCCCGCCGCGCCCGGCCGGCGCGCGAGGCGCGCCTTGGCCCGACTGCTCGTCGTCTCGAACCGCCTGCCCGTCACCGTCCGTTCGGGCGAGGGCGGCGTCTCCGTCGAGCGGAGCACCGGCGGCCTCGCCACGGGCCTCGCGGGCCCGCACGAGCGGCTCGGAGGCCTGTGGATCGGCTGGCCCGGACCGCTCGACGGGCTCTCCGCGGACGAGCGAGCGGACGTGGAGCGGCGGCTCGCGGACGAGCGGCTCGTTCCGGTGCCGCTCTCCGCGGACGAGATCGCCCGGTACTACGAGGGCTACTCGAACGCGGTGCTCTGGCCGCTCTTCCACTACTTCGTGGCGCGGCTCCCGCAGGAGGTCCGCGACTTCGACGCCTACGAGGCCGTGAACGAGCGGTTCGCCGCGGCGGTGGTCGAGCGCTACCGGCCCGGCGACCTCGTCTGGGTCCACGACTACCAGCTCATGCTCGTGCCGGGGCTCGTGCGGGAGAAGATCCCGGACGCGCGCATCGGGTTCTTCCTCCACATCCCGTTCCCGACCTCCGAGATCTTCCGGATCCTGCCGCAGCGCGAGCGGATCCTCGAGGGGCTGCTCGGCGCGGACCTCGTCGGCTTCCACGCCGCCCCGTTCGTGCGCCACTTCGCCTCGGCCGCGCTGCGCCTGCTCAGCACGCCGACCGAGGTGGACAGGATCCGGTGGCGCGGCCGCTCGGTCCGGCTCGGCGTCTTCCCGATGGGGATCGACGCCGCCGCGTTCTCCGACCTCGCCGCCTCGGCCGAGGTGCTCGACGCGGCCCGGGGGCACCGGGCCGGCGGGAGCGCGCTCCTCGTCGGCATCGACCGGCTCGACTACACGAAGGGGATCACCCGGCGGCTCGCGGCGTTCGAGGAGCTCCTCCGGCGGCGGCCGGACCTGCGCGGGAACGTCCGGCTCGTGCAGGTCGCGGTCCCGTCGCGTGAGAACGTCGGCGCCTACCGCGAGCTCCGCGACGAGGTCGAGGCGATGGTGGGCCGGCTGGCCGGCGAGTTCGCGACCGCGAGCTGGTCCCCGGTCCATTACCTCCACCGCGGCCTCTCGCAGGCGGAGGTCGTGGCGCTCTACCGCGCGGCCGACGCGGTGCTCGTGACTCCGCTCCGCGACGGGATGAACCTCGTCGCGAAGGAGTTCGTGGCGTCGCGCCCGGACGGCGACGGCGTCCTCGTGCTGTCGGAGTTCGCCGGGGCGGCGGCGGAGCTCTCCGAGGCGCTCCTCGTGAACCCGTACGACGTCGAGCGGACCGCGGACACCCTCGAGCGCGCCCTCGCCATGCCCGAGGACGAGCGCCGCGCGCGCATGGCGGTCCTCCGCCACCGCGTGCTCACCTACGACGTGCACTGGTGGGCGCGGTCGCTCATCGCCCGCCTCGAGGCGGCGGGGTCCGCGCCCGACCCCTCGGCGCGCCTCTCCCCCGCGGCGGCGGTGGAGGACGCGGTCGCGCGCGCCCGCGCCGCGCCTCGTCTCGCGCTGCTCCTCGACTACGACGGGACGCTCGTGCCGTTCGCCCCGACGCCCGACGTCGCCGCGCCGGACGCGGCGCTCGTCGCGCTGCTCCGCCGCCTCTCGGCGCGCTCCGGGACCGAGGTGCACCTCGTGAGCGGCCGGAAGCGCGAGACCCTGGAGCGCTGGTTCGGGGCGCTCCCCCTCGGGCTCCACGCGGAGCACGGGTTCTGGTCGCGCCCGCCGGGCGGCGGGTGGAAGGGCGCGGACGTCGGCCCGACGAGCTGGCGGGAGCCGGTCCGCGGCATCCTGCGCGACTTCGCCGAGCGGACCCCGGGATCGCTCATCGAGGAGAAGACCGCCGGCTTCGCGTGGCACTACCGCGCCGCCGACCCGGAGTTCGGCTCGGCGCAGGCGAGGGAGCTCGTCCTCCATCTCTCGACCTTCCTCACGAACGTGCCGGTCGAGGTCCTCCAGGGCGACATGGTCGTCGAGGTGCGGGTCCACGGGGTGCACAAGGGGAGGGCGGTCCACGAGGTGCTCTCGGGCGCCGTCGGGCCGACGCTCCTCCTCGCGCTCGGGGACGACCGGACGGACGAGGACCTCTTCGCCGCGCTGCCCGAGGACTCGATCGCGGTCCACGTCGGCCCCGCCCTGAGCCGTGCGCCGCTCCGCATCCGCGACGTCACGGCGGCGCGGGCGCTCCTCGCGCGGATCGCGGAGGGGTGACCGCCCGGCGGCGGGTCGCGGCGGCTGCTACATTGCCGGACCACCGTGTCCCTCGGCCTCCTCATCGGGCTCTCGCTCGCCCTCGGCCTCGCCGCCTGGCTCTTCTTCGTCTGGACCGTGAAGAGCGGACAGTACGAGGATCCCGAGGGCCCGAAGTACCGGATGCTCGAGGACGACGAGGGGGAGCGGCCGGCGGGGAAGGGCCGGCCGCAGGGACCGCGGGAGCCGCCGGAAGGATGAACCCCTCGCGCGTCCCGGCTCGCTACCCTCCGGCGCGCCGGACGAGCTCCGCGACGCGGTCGCGGAGCGCCTGCGCGTCGACGGGCTTCTCGAGGAAGGGGCGGCCGTCGGCGAGGAACTTCCGGGCGCGGTCGGTGAACGCGCCGCCCGTCAGGTAGACGATCCGCGGGACCACGTCCGGCGCCGTCCGCGCGAGCCGCTCCTCGACGTCCATCCCGGAGAGCTCCGGCATCATGAGGTCGCAGAGGACCGCGTCCCACCGCTCGCCGCGCTCGACGCGCGCGAGCGCCTCCGCCGGCGAGGCGAGCACCGTCACCTCGTGCGCGGCCTGGAGGAGCCGCGCCATCGACCGGCCGACGAGCGGGTCGTCGTCGAGGACGAGGACGCGGCCGCGCGGCGGGGCGACGGTGGTCTTCGCGATGGGCCCGGCCGGCGCCGCGGCGGGGAGGGTCACGCGGAAGATCGAGCCGCGCTCCGGCGCGCTCTGGACCTCGAGCGTCCCGCCCGCCGCGGTCACGACCGCGTGGCACACCGCGAGGCCGAGCCCCGGCGGCGAGGGCGAGCGCTCGTAGTACGGCTCGAAGATCCGCGGCAGGTGCTCCGGCCGGATGCCGGCGCCGGTGTCCTGCACGTCCACGACGACGCGCCCGCCCACGGCGCGCGCCACGACCCGGACCTCGTGCGAGGCGGCGGCGCCCTCGGGGATCGCCTCCGCCGCGTTCATGAGGAGGTTCACGAACGCCTGCCCGAGCTCGCCCGGCACGGCCGTGACGCGCGGCAGCGCCGCCCCGACGTCGACCGTGAGCCGCGCCCGCTGCGAGATCGCGTTCCGCGTGAGGTCGAGCGCGGCGCCGAGCTCCGCGCGCACCTCGACCGCCTCCCGCGCCACGCCGGTGCGCGGCGTGGAGAAGAGCTGCAGGCCCCGGACGACGCCCCGGACCCGGTCCGCCCCCTGCGCGGCGTCCGCGGCCGCCTGGCGCAGCTCCGGGAGCCGCGCGGCGAGGCGGGTCGGGTCGGCGGCGCCCCGCTCGAGCTCCTCCTGGAGGACGCGGAGCCCCGAGCCGACGGAGGCGAGCGGGTTGTTCACCGCGTGGGCGACCCCGGACGCGAGGGCGCCGAGGCTCGCCAGCCGCTCGGACTGCGTGGCCCGCTCCCGCAGCGCGCGGGCTTCGGTCACGTCGGTGATGGTCCCCGCGGTGCGGAGCGGCACGCCGTCCGGATCGCGCGAGAGTGCGCGCGTGGAGACGAGCACCGCGCGCCAGGACCCGTCCTTCGCCCGCATCCGGTACTCGATCCGGTGCATCGGGTTCCCGCCGTGGTGCTGCCGCCGCATCCCCTCGGCGAGCGGCGCACGATCGTCGGGGTGGACGAGCTCGATCCAGGCGTCGATCGAGGCCGAGAGCTCGTCGGCGGCGTAGCCGAGCACGGTCCAGGGGGCGCCGAGGACGGTGCGGCGCGAGCGCGGGTCGAACTCGAAGTAGACGTGCCCCGCGACCTCGAGCGCGAGCCGGTACTGCTCCTCGCGGGCGCCCCGTCCCTCGGACGGCGGTCCGGACCCTCCCTGACCCAGCGGCTCCATCAGCACCCCCTCCCCCGGGGCCGAGTGTGCCAAACCCTCGTCCGTCCGGGAACCTCCACGCGCGGAGAGGGGGTCTCCGCGACGCCGGGGGCCGCCGGCGCGCCGCGGCGCAACGTGGACCGGTCAGGTCCCGTAAAAGCGCGTTCGGACGGGGGAATCCGGGCATCCCTTCGGCTGACACCCACCCCTCCGGCGTGATATACGGCATCGCTTTTTCGACTTCCCCATCCGCAGCACCGGAACGAAGGAGGAGCCCGTGATCGAGGCTTACATGAAGTCCGTCGAGGAGCGGAAGGCGCTCGGCGTCCCCCCGAAGCCGCTCGACCCCGAGCAGACGCGCGAGCTGGTGAAGCTCCTGCAGAAGCCGCCGAAGGGGAAGGAGGAGTTCCTCCTCGACCTCATCTCCAGCCGGGTCTCCCCGGGCGTGGATCCCGCCGCGGAGGTGAAGGCCGCGTTCCTCGCCGAGATCGTGAAGGGGACGAAGAAGTCCCCCCTCATCGACAAGCAGAAGGCGGTCGAGCTGCTCGGCACGATGGGCGGCGGCTACAACGTCCCGCCGCTCGTCGCAGGACTTCGTAACAAGGCGCTCGCCGATGACGCCGCGAAGGCGCTGAAGGGCATCACCTACGTGTACGACGCGTTCGACGACGTCGCCGCCCTCGCCAAGGCGAAGAACGCCGCCGCGAAGGCCGTGCTCGAGTCCTGGGCGAACGCCGAGTGGTTCACGTCGAAGCCCGGCGTCCCCGCGACCGTGAAGGTGAAGGTCTTCAAGGTCGACGGCGAGATCAACACCGACGACTTCTCCCCGGCCGGCGACGCCTCCACGCGCCCCGACATCCCGCTCCACGCGCAGGCGATGGGCAAGACCCGGTTCCCGGGCGGCCTCGCCAAGATCGCCGAGTTCCGCGCCCAGGGCTTCCAGGTCGCGTTCGTCGGCGACGTCGTCGGCACCGGCTCGTCCCGCAAGTCCGCGTGCAACAGCGTGCAGTGGCACATCGGCGACGACATCCCCTTCGTCCCGAACAAGAAGCGCGGCGGCGTGATCATCGGCGGCGTCATCGCGCCGATCTTCTTCGCCACGGCCCAGGACTCGGGCGCGCTCCCGATCAAGGCGGACGTCACGAAGCTCAAGACCGGCGACCTCGTCGTGGTCGACACGGTGAAGGGCGAGCTCCGGACCGAGGCGGGCGAGGTGCTCTCCACCTTCAAGCTCGCGCCGGCGACCCTCGGCGACGAGTTCCGCGCGGGCGGCCGCATCCCGCTCACCATCGGCCGCGCCCTCACCGACAAGGCGCAGAAGCTCACGAAGAAGGGGCCGAAGGACCTCTTCGCGAAGGTCGTGAACCCCGCCCCGAAGGCGGGCCAGGGCTACACGCTCGCGCAGAAGATGGTCGGCAAGGCCTGCGGCCTCCCGGGCGTCCTCCCCGGCGGCTACTACGAGCCGAAGATGACGACCGTCGGCTCGCAGGACACGACCGGCCCGATGACGGCGGACGAGCTGAAGGAGCTCGCCTGCCTCAAGTTCCTGGCGCCCATGTTCATGCAGTCGTTCTGCCACACGGCGGCCTACCCGAAGGCGGCCGACGTGAAGATGCACCAGACGCTGCCGGGCTTCGTGCAGGCCCGCGGCGGCGTGCCGCTCCGGCCGGGCGACGGCGTCATCCACTCCTGGCTGAACCGCCTCCTCCTCCCCGACACCGTCGGGACGGGCGGCGACTCGCACACCCGGTTCCCCATCGGGATCTCGTTCCCGGCGGGCTCGGGCCTCGTCGCCTTCGCGGGCGCCCTCGGCTTCATGCCCCTCGACATGCCGGAGTCGGTCCTGGTCCGGTTCAAGGGGAAGCTCAACCCGGGCATCACGCTGCGTGACGTGGTGAACGCGATCCCGCTCTGGGCGATCAAGCAGGGCCTCCTCACCGTGCCTAAGAAGAACAAGAAGAACGTCTTCAACGGCCGGATCCTCGAGATGGAGGGGCTCCCGGACCTCACCGTCGAGCAGGCCTTCGAGCTCACCGACGCCGCCGCCGAGCGCTCCGCCGCCGCGGCCGCGATCAAGCTGTCGGAGAAGACCGTCGCGACGTACCTCCGCTCCAACGTCGCGCTCATGAAGAAGATGATCGCCGACGGCTACGGCGACAAGAAGACGCTCGAGGGCCGCATCGCCGCGGTG
The DNA here is from genome assembly GCA_020028115.1 of Anaeromyxobacter sp. Taxonomy (GTDB): domain Bacteria; phylum Myxococcota; class Myxococcia; order Myxococcales; family Anaeromyxobacteraceae; genus Anaeromyxobacter. Next base: position 2,255 of record JAHWYA010000044.1, on the reverse strand, counting down.
GAGAAGTGGCTCAAGAAGCCCCAGCTCCTCGGGGCGGACGCGAACGCCGAGTACGCCGCGGTCGTCGAGATCGACCTCGCCGAGATCACCGAGCCGATCCTCGCCTGTCCGAACGACCCGGACGACGTGAAGGTGCTCACCGAGGTCCAGAACACGAAGATCGACGACGTGTTCCTCGGCTCGTGCATGACGAACATCGGCCACTTCCGCGCCGCCGGCGAGATCTGGAAGGGGCAGAAGTTCAACCCGGCGGTCCGCACCTGGATCTGCCCGCCGACGCGGATGGACCAGCAGCAGCTCAAGGACGAGTCGTACTTCTCGACCTACAGCGCGATCGGCGCCCGGATCGAGATCGCCGGCTGCTCGCTCTGCATGGGCAACCAGGCGCGCGTCCCCGACGCGACGAACGTCTTCTCGACCTCGACGCGCAACTTCGACGACCGGATCGGCAACGGCGCGAAGGTGTTCCTCGGGTCGGCGGAGCTCGGCGCGGTCGCGGCGAACCTCGGCCGCCTCCCGACGAAGGAGGAGTACTTCAAGGCGTTCGCCGAGAAGATCGCCCCGAAGGCGGACAAGGTGTACCGCTACCTCCAGTTCGACGAGCTGGCCGGGTACGCGCCCGAGGGGAAGAAGCTGCGAGTGGTCGCGTAGCGACCGCCGCGCGAAGGTCTCAGGGCCGCGCTCCCGTCGGGGGGCGCGGCCCTTCTCATGGGGCCCGGCCACCCGGGGCCACCGCCTCGCCCCCTCGCCGCGCGCGAGCGCTCGTGATTGATCTCTTCTTTCAAACCTGCTGGGGAAGAAGCAGACACAGTCGACCGGCGGTTCGGGGGCGTCCACTTCGGCTGCGGCGGGTGGTCGGCTGTACGACCGAGACCCGCTGGGCGGCAGCTCAGACGAGCGGCGGTCGCTCGCCGGGGACCAGCCGTCCACCGCGAGGAGCGAGGATGATTCGGGGATGCGCACGGCGCGCGTGTTTGCGTTCTGGCCCGCATGATGGGGAGAGCATGCGCGGCAGGATCCTGCTGCTGAGGATCCTGCTGCTGACCTTGTCGTCCGTGGTGCTCGCCGCGTGCGCGACGGCCCGGGCTCCTCCCTACCCGACGCTCGATCCTGCGAAGCCAGTCCTGATCGAGCGAGGTGGGTACCGGCAGGATGGGCGCGAGGTGAACCGGGTGGAGCTCGACGCTCGGTTGCTCGCCTTCCCCGACACGAGGGAACGATCGGTCAAGTCGTACGACGGGGGAAGGACCGCGGGGGCCTTCTCGCTGCTCGCGGCGGTATCACTGGGAGGTGTGTTCGCGGCACGGGACTCGCGTGAAGGGCTGATATGGCTCGGGGGAAGCGCGCTCTCGACGATCGCCTGGTACTACCTCTCCCGCGCCGCCGAGGGGGAGCACAGGAGAGCGGTGGAGGCGTACAACGCCCACGTCGTCGCTGGGCAGGCGACGGACCGCGGCGCATCGAGTTCCGGCCCATGAGGCGGCGGAGCCGGCGCCGGATCCTCTAGGCGCTCGTCCCCGAGGACTCCCAGCTCCGCCGCGCGAGCGTCCGCTCGGCCCACGAGCGGTGGCGCTCCGCCTCCGCGCGCAGGCGCTCGACGAGCTCGCGGGCGCCGTCGGGGGGGCCCTTCGCGAGGAGTCGGCCGTAGAGCGCCGAGGCGAGGTGCTCGTTCGCGCGCACCGCCGCGAGCACCTCCTCCTCGCCGTGCGGCTGCGGCGACGACCCGAGCCCGCCGAGTACGACGCCCTCGATCGACGAGGTGATCGCCGGGGGCAGGTACCCGCGGTGCGCGATCTCGCCGCGCAGGGCGTCGGCGTGGGCGCGGTGCTCCCGCCCGATGACGACGAGCTCGTCCCGGATCGGGCCCGGCGGCACCAGCGCGAGCGCGTTCTCGTACGCGCGGACGGCGTCGACTTCCATGGCCACGAGGCGCGAGAGCTCCGTGACGAGCTGCGGCGAGAACACGTTCCTCCCTCCGACGAACAAGCTGGGGTGCCGCGTCCCGGGCGTCACGCCCCTCCACGGGGCACGGGCGCCCGGGGTGGCGCGCGCCGGGCAGGCGGTGCACTCTCCCGTGATGCCCGAGGTGAAAGCCATCGAGATCGTCGAGGACTACACCGCCCGCGCCCGCTGCGACGAGGGGTTCCTGAGGCTGCGACGGCTGCGCGCCCGGAACCGGCGCGTCGACGGGAGCACGAGCCGCGAGTACCCGATCGACGTGATCGACCGCCCCACGCTCGACGCGGTCGCGGTCT
>JAHWYA010000414.1 GCA_020028115.1 Anaeromyxobacter sp. | reverse complement strand
CGCGCGGCTGTCGGTGCGCGCGCGGCGGACCGCGCCCGCGGCCGTCGTCCACCACCCGCTCCTCGCCGAGGCGCCCATCGCCGAGCGCGACCGGCTCGAGCCGCTGCGGCGCCGCTTCGAGCAGGCCGGCGTGCTCGTCCTGCCGCGCGTCGTCGGCGCGGTCTACGGGATCGGCGGCCGCGTCGTCGACAACCGGCGAGAGCTCCTCCTCGCTGCCTCCGACGGCAGCGAGGACGGGGCGCGCCGCGTGGCGGACGGGCTCCGCGATCCGGCGGGCGTTCGCCCGCAGATCCACGCCGAGGTGGTCGCGCGCCCCCGGGGGACGCTCGAGCTGCGCGCCGAGGGCGGGGCCCCCCTCGGCGAGGCGGACGCGGCGCTCTGGGTCGAGGTCGAGGGCGACGCGGGGGTCGTGGTCGAGGGGGTGGAGCACGAGCGCAGCCCGACCGCCCGCGCCCGCGAGGACCGGGCCTACCGCGGCCGGCTCTACGTCACGCTGGACGCGCACGGCGCGCTCGCCGCGGTGCACGGCGTCTCCCTGGAGGAGCTCCTCCGCGGCCTCGTGCCGAGCGAGATGCCGTCCTCGTCGCACCTCGAGGCGCTGAAGGCGCAGGCGGTCACCGCGCGCTCGAACGTCCTCGCGCAGATCGGCACCCGCCACCTCATGGACCCGTTCATGCTCTGCGCCGAGGTGCACTGCCAGGCGTACCGCGGGGACGCGGCCCGCACGGCGCGCACCGACGAGGCGGTCCGCGCGACGCGCGGCGAGGCGCTCGTCGATCGCCGCGACCGGACGCTCGTCGACGCGGTCTACTCCGCGATGTGCGGCGGGCACGGCGAGGACAACGATCACGTGTGGGGGAACGCGCCGAACCGGAGCCTGCGCGGCCGGCCCGATCTCCCGCCGGACGAGGCGGCGCGCTGGGCGCGGGCGCTCTCGGACGAGGGGAAGCTCCGCGCCTTCCTCGCGGCCCAGCCGGAGGCGTGGTGCCGCAAGCCGGCGGCGGCGCGGAAGGACCGCTTCCGCTGGGAGCGCCGCTTCTCCGCGGAGGCGCTCGACGCCGCGCTCGCGCCGCTCGGCGTCGGGCCCGTGCGCCGCCTCGCCGTCGGCGCGCGCGGCGTGTCTGGCCGCGCCCGCGTGCTCGAGGTCCAGGGCGCCTCGGGCCGCGCGGAGGTCGCGGGCGAGCTCCGGATCCGCAGGCTCCTCGGGAACCTCCCCTCGGCGATGTTCGTCGTGGACCGCGAGGGCGGCGCGACCGTCCTCCGCGGCGGCGGCTGGGGGCATGGGGCCGGGATGTGCCAGTGGGGCGCGGTCGGCCGCGCCGAGGCGGGGCAGGGCTACCGCGAGATCCTCCGCGCCTACTACTCCGGCGCCGAGGTCGCGCGGGTCTACTGAGCCGGAAGCGCGGTCACGGCGTCGTCACGCTCGACGCCCCGGCATTGGTGATGACGGGCAGCTTGCTCTTCCAGCCCGCCCACGTCTTCGGGTTCGTCACCAGCTCGCACATGAAGTGCGCGACGTTGGCCAGGTTCGTGCTGCCGGGCGCGAAGAGGCCGTTCACGAGGCCCTCGTGCAACGCGTACTCCGAGACCTCGCCCTCCAGGAGCGAGTCCGGTCGGACGATCGCCCACTCAACGTAGGCGTCATGAGGCCCGATCTTCTCGAGAAGGAAGTCCGCCGCTCGCTGGTTGTCCTTGGCTGGCGGAAGCACGCCGCAGAGCATCCAGAGCAGCGCCCTCTCGAACGAGCCCCGGCGCGTGTCGAGACCGCCTGGGCGATTGACCGAGACGCTGCTCATGAGGATGAACTTGACCGGCGCTGGGGGCTGCAGCGCTTCGACCCCACGGCACAGGCGCATCGTCGCTCTCGTGACGAGGTCGCGCGGCGGCCCGAAGATCCCTTTGAGGCTGAGGACGTGGCCGAGACAGGAGATGACGGCATCGCAGCCGCGTAGGTGCTGCTGCAGCTCCTCATCTCGAAGCGACAGCAGGCTGGCCTCGATCACCGTCAGGTGGGAGGCGCCCGCGACGTCCGGCGGGAGCTTCCCTCCCGATCGCACGATGGCGCGAACGCTGACGCCGCGGTCCAGGAGCTGCCGCAACGCACGCCGGCCCGTTCGTCCGGTGCCGCCAACGAGAAGAACGGTCTGCTGCGTGGGCATGTCTACGTCTCCTTCGTCTCCTTCTACGACTGGTGAGCGCCGAGGTCGATCTCCTCCTCGCCCTCCACCACGATCTTTCGCGCGGGTCTACTGAGTGGAGTCGCGAGAGTGGAGCTGCGGCCGCGCCCGGCCATGGGCGCCGCGCGCTACGGCGCTGCGGGCGTCCACGCCTCGTACCGCTGCAGGTCGTAGACCTTCGTGTACCCGAGACCGCGCAGCGTCTCCGCGGCGATCGCGCTCCGGCGGCCGCTGCGACAGTAGAGGACGACCGGCGCCCCGGGCGGTCCGACCTCGCCCGCTCGGCGCGCGATCTCGTCGAACGGGACGTTCAGCGCGCCGGGCACGTGCCCCTCCGCGAACTCCGCCGGGGTCCGCACATCGACGACCCGCGCGCCCGCCCGGACGAGGTCCCGCGCGGCCGCGCCGTCGACGACCCCGAACGGAGGGTTCGCGGGCTCGCCCGCGACGGTGCGGGCGGGCTCCTCGCGGTGCGCGGCCGGGCGCGGCGAGCAGGCGGCCAGCAGGGCGAGCGCAGCGGCGATGGGGACGAGGCGCGTCATCGGGGTCTCTTGCTCGGGAGAGCCACGCGACGCAACCGGGGGTTCACGGGCGCGGCGCGAGTTCCTCCGGGGGAGGCGCGTCCGCTCGAACGGGCCGGTGCCGGCTCCGCACGGTCGCCGCAATTTCCCAGCGGCGGCAACGACATCGCCGCGCACGGAACGGGGATGGAACAGAACACGACGGTGCTCGTCATCGAGGACGATGACGCCGCCCGCGACGCCCTCTGCGAGTACCTCCGCGCCGCCGGCTTCGCGCCGCGCGCGGTGCGCACCGGCACCGAGGCGCTCGCGGCGGCGGAGGCGTACCCCCCGGGCGCCGTCCTGCTCGACCTCGTCATCCCGGAGCCGGACGGGTTCGAGGTCCTGCGCCGGCTCCACGCGCGCGACCCGGCGCTCCCCGTCATCGTGATGTCGGCGATCTCGGAGGCCGAGTCGGTCGTGCGCGCGATGCGGCTCGGCGCGCTCGACTACCTCCCGAAGCCGTTCGAGGTGCACGAGCTCGATCTCGTGCTCCGCCGCGCGCTCGACCGGCCGGGGCGCAGGGCGCCCGACGCGC
>JAHWYA010000043.1 GCA_020028115.1 Anaeromyxobacter sp. | reverse complement strand
CTCGAGGTCGGGGTTCGCGGCTCGCGCCTCGGCCCGGAACTCGACCCGCGTCTTCCGCGGTGCGGCCGGGCTCTCGCCGGGGACCGCCTTCTTCTCGCGGCCCTTCCGCTCCTCCGCCTTCGGCGCGGACCGCGCGGTCCACGCGTCGCGGAGCGTGATCGTCCGGTTGAACACCGGCGCGCCGGGGCGCGACTCCACCGGGTCGACGAAGAAGTAGCCCTGCCGGAGGAACTGGTACCGCGCGCCCGCCTCGGCCTTCGCGAGGGCGGGCTCGAGCCGGGCGCCGGAGGCGACGGCGAGCGAGGCGGGGTTGAGCGCGTCGACGAAGCTCGGCTCCGCGTCGGGGAGCTCCACGCGGAAGAGGCGGTCGTACAGCCGCACGGGCGCGGCCACGGCGCTCGGCGCGTGGACCCAGTGGATCGTCCCCTGCGCGCGCCGCGACGCGGCGGCGTCCGCGAGCGACGCGGGATCGTGCGTGCAGCGGAGCTCCACGACCTCGCCGGACGGGCCACGGACGACGTCGGTGCAGCGGACGACGTAGGCGCCCGCGAGCCGGGCCTCGCGCCCGGGCGCGAGGCGCTTCCAGTCCTTCGGCGGGTCGAGCGAGAAGTCCTCGCGCTCGACGAGCAGCTCCCGGCCGAAGGGGACCGTGCGGCTCCCGCCGCGGGCGGGCTCGCCCGGCCACCACGGGATCGAGAGCTCCTCGACCCTCCCCGCCGGCCAGTCGGTCACGACGAGCCGCACCGGGTCGAGCACCGCGAGCGCGCGCGGCGAGCGGGCCTCGAGGTCGCCGCGGATCGCGAACTCGAGCTTGCCGATGTCGACGACGCTGTTGTTCTTCGCGACGCCGATGAGCTCGGCGAAGTCGCGGAGCGCCTCCGGCGTCACGCCGCGGCGGCGCATCCCGGCGATGGTGGGCATCCGCGGATCGTCCCAGCCGGAGACGCGCCCCTCCGTCACGAGCTGGAGGAGCTTGCGCTTCGACATCACCGTGTAGCCGAGGGCGAGCCGCGCGAACTCGTACTGGCGCGGCCGCGGGTCCCACGGGCCGAGGCGGTCGAGGACCCAGTCGTAGAGCTCGCGGTTCGACTCGAACTCGAGGGTGCAGATGGAGTGGGTGACGCCCTCGAAGGCGTCCTCGAGCGGATGGGCGAAGTCGTACATCGGGTAGATGCACCAGGCGTCGCCGGTCCGGTGATGGTGCGCGTGGCGGATCCGGTACAGCAGCGGATCGCGCATGAGCACGTTCGGGTGCGCCATGTCGATCCGGGCGCGCAGCACCATCGCGCCGTCCGGGAACTCGCCCGCCTTCATGCGCCGCAGCAGGTCGAGGCTCTCCGCCGCCGGCCGGTCGCGGAATGGGCTGTTCGTGCCTGGGCGGTCGAAGGCGCCCCGCTGCTCGCGGATCGCCTCCTGGGGCTGCGTGTCGACGTAGGCGTGGCCCTCGCGCACGAGCCGCTCCGCGCAGTCGTACATGCGCTGGAAGAAGTCGGAGGCGTAGAAGAGGCGGTCGCCCCACTCGCAGCCGAGCCAGCGCACGTCGGCCTGGATCGCCTCGACGTACTCGGCCTCCTCGGTGACCGGGTTCGTGTCGTCGAAGCGCAGGTGCGTGCGGCCGCCGAACGCCTTCGCGAGGCCGAAGTTCAGGAGGATCGACTTCGCGTGGCCGATGTGGAGGAAGCCGTTCGGCTCGGGCGGGAAGCGGGTCACGACCTTCCCGCCGTTGCGGCAGGCGGCGAGGTCCGCCGCGACGATCTCGGCGAGGAAGTTCCGGGGGGCGTCGGCCATGCGCGCATGTTGGTACCCCAGCCGCGGAGGGGTCGCAACCCCGCGGATGCCCGGCGGTTCGGCGGGCGGGCGGGGGTGCGCGGCGGGTTCCGGTTGACGCAGACTAGTTTGCGACGCAAACTAAAAGGACCATGAGCGAAGCGGAAGAGGCCGGCGCGGCGGCGCGCCTCGAGGAGCTGGCGGCGGTGACGAAGGAGTACGCGCAGTACGCGCACGCGCTCTCCGGGCTCGGAGCGTCTGCCGCTGGCGCGTGGTTCGTCGCGCTGTTCGTCGTCGCGATCCGGTCCGACGCGTGGGGACGAGTCGCGGGGCTATGGACCCCGTTCGTCGTGCTCGCCGTGCTCCTCCTCGCGAAGCGGCACTACCAGCGGTTCGGTTACGTGAGCGCGCCGGCGTCGCCGTCCCGTTCGACGCGGCTCGCGCTGGTGCGCGAGCTGGGTCCGGCCTTCACCGCGGGAGCGGCGATCCTGAGCGTGGCGACGCAGCACGAGAGGTGGAGTCGCGGAGATCACCTCCTTTCTCTGGGAGCGGCGGCCGCGGTCGCCGCCGTTCCCTTCGCGTTCGTGATGAGGGCGCGGGTTCGGGCAGGCGACCTCGACGAGATCTTCGCGCGGCTGTCGGATCTGCAGGTGCTCGCCATCGTCATCCTCGCGAGCCCGTTCGAGTCGATGATCGTGAAGGGCTGGCTCGCGCTCATGGCGGTCTACGGCGTCGCGATGTTCCCCATCGGAGTTCGGGAACACCTCCGGTACCGCCGCCTCGAGCGCCGCCTCGCGGCGCTTCGGGAGGCCAGATGAGCGAGCCGGTCAATCCGAGTACGACCGCGCGCCTCGACGAGCTGGCGGCGGTGACGAGGGAGTACGCGAAGTACTCGCGGACCAGCTTCGGGCTCGCTCCGGCGTGGCTCGGCGGCTGGCTCCTCGTCGCGAGCGCGCTAAGCGCGGTCTGGCGCGGGTCGGGGGCGAACCTCGTCCGGCTGACCCCTGTCGTCTGGCTCTGGGCGCTCGCCAAGGCGCGGGCCCACTACCAGCGCCATGGAGAGGTGATCGAGGAAGAGGAAGTCCCGTTCCCGCTCCCGACGAGCGAGAGCGGGCGGCGCCTCTTCCTCGGAATGATCTACTTCTCCTGCGTCTTCGGGATCATGGAGGCGTCCCGGTCCGGGCCCGGCACGCTCTTGTTCAGCGCGGCGATCTTCGTGGCAGTCCCGGCGATCGCGACCCGGGTCTTGAAGGGGATCACCGACGCCGTGGTGACAGCCGGGTGGATGTGGACGGTAAACGGCTCATTGCTGCGGTGGCTCGATGCGCCGCCGCTGCCCCATGCGGTGCTCGCGACGTTCGCCGCCGGGCTGATCGCCGCCGGGGTGTGGCAGCACTCGAAGTACCTCCGCCTCGAGCGCCGCCTCGCCGCGCTGCGGGACCGAGCGTGACCGACCCGAAGGCCCCCTCCGTCTCGGCGCTGCTGGAGCTGGACCGGCTCGTCCACGAGCCCGCCCGCCTCGCCATCCTCACCGTGCTCGCCTCCGCCGAGGAGGTGCAGTTCAAGTTCCTCGAGGAGGCACTCGGGCTCACGCGCGGCAACCTCTCGTCCCACGTCTCGAAGCTGGAGGAGGCGGGGTACCTCGTGGTCACGAAGGCGTTCGAGGACCGGGTCCCGGTCACGAGCTACCGGATTACCGCCCGAGGGCGGAAGGCGCTGGAGAGCTACCGCGCCGCGATGCTCCAAGGGCTCTCCCGGGGGAAGGCGTAGGTGCCCCGATCGGGGAGCGGACCGAGGGGCCCGCTGGACCGGTACTCCTCGGACGCGTGCTTCGACGGCTGGGTGGGGCTCGAAGCGGAGGCGCCGACGGTCACGTCGCCGCCGCGCAGCTGGCTGCTGCGGACCGGCTGGCGCCGCCGCGGGCTTCTCTCGGCGGACGAGGCGCCGGGAGCCCCGCGGGGCGCGGAACGAGGTGCGCGCCTCCGTCAGCTCACCGCGGGCGGCGGTGGGCGAGGGGCGCGCGAAGGCCTCCGGTGCGGCGCACGGCCGATGACCTCCTGGATCCGCACGATGGTCGCGGGCTTGGTCAGGTGCGCGTCGAACCCGGCCTCCGAGGCGCACCGCTGGTCGTCCGGGAGCGCATGTCCCGTGAGGGCGACGATGAACGTGCCCCGGAGCGCCGGCTCGTGCCGGAGCGCCTTCGCGACCGCGTAGCCGTCCATGCCCGGAAGCCCGATGTCGCACAGCACCACGCCGGGGGCGAGCTGCCGGGCTCGCGCGAGGCCGCTCGGCCCGTCATGCGCCACGGCCACCTGGTGCCCCTCCATCTCCAGCGCGAGCTTCAGGCTCTCGGCGGCGTCGACGTTGTCGTCGATGACGAGGACGCGGCGCGGTCGCGGCGGCGCCGCCACGGCGACCGCGACCCTGCCCGGCGCCGCCGCGAGCGGGAGCCGCAGGACGACCTCGGTGCCCTTGCCCCTGCCTCCGCTCACCACGTCGACCTGGCCTCCGTGCGTCTCGACGAGTCCCTTCACGAGCGCGAGCCCGAGCCCGAGCCCACCGAGGCGGCGATTGAGCGTCGTGTCGGCCTGCGTGAACGGCTGGAACAGGCGCGGGACCATCGCGGGCTCGATGCCGACGCCGGTGTCCCGGACGCGCAGCACGGCGAAGCCGTCGGCCGCCGCGAGCGACAGCCGGACCAGATCGCCGCGGCAGGTGAACTTGGCCGCGTTCTGGAGCAGGTTCGCGATCACCTGCGCGAGGCGCGTCGCGTCGCCTTCGATCCACAGCGGAGCGCCCGGCAAGGCGAGCTCCAGCGCCACCCCGCGCGCCGTGAGCAGGCTCCGGTGGTCTTCGGCCGTTCGCTGCGCGACGTCCTGGAGATCCAGCGGCTCGCGCTCGACCTGGAGCTTCCCGCGCGAGATGCGCGTCACGTCCAGCAGGTCGTCCACGAGCCGCGCGAGCTGCCCCACCTGGCGCGTGATGATCTGCTGGCCGCGCTGCGCCGCGCCTGCATCCGCCGGCGCGCGCTCGAGGACGTGGAGGCTGCTCCGAATCGGCGCGAGCGGGTTTCGGAGCTCGTGCGACAGGATGGCGAGGAACTCGTCCTTCCGCCGGTCCGCGTCCCGCAGGGCCTCCTCCGCGCGCTCCCGCTCCTCCACCGCCCGGCGCAGCGCCGCCTCCGTCTCCTTCAGCTTCGTGACGTCGATGAAGGAGACGACCACGCCCGCGATCACGTTGGACGGGGTGCGGTACGGGTGCATGCGCATGAGGAAAGAGCGCTTCTCGTCCGCCAGGCCGACGGTGCGCTCGACGGGCGCGAGCGTCTCGAGCACCCGCGTCACCTCCTGGGGAACGTCCTTCGCGTCGAACCGCGCGGCGAAGTCGGACAGCGGCCGTCCCACGTCGCCGTCGGCGATCCGGAAGACCGACGTCGCCGCCGGCGTGAAGCGCGCGATCCGGAGCTGGCGATCGAGGAATATCGTGGCGATCTGCGTGCTCTGGAAGAGGTTCTGGAGGTCGCCGTAGAGCAGCTCGAGCTCGTCCACCTTCTTGCTCAGCTCGGCGTTGAGGGTGTTCAGCTCCTCGTTCACCGACTGCAGCTCCTCCTGCGAGGTCTGCAGCTCCTCGTTCGCGGAGTGCAGCTCCTCGTTCATCGCCGCCAGGTGCTCGTTGGACGAGCGGAGCGCCGCGTTCGCGTTCTCGAGCTCGTCGATGGTGGCATGGAGCCGCCCCTGGGTGCTCTCGAGGTCGCGCTGCAGCTGCCGGTGACGTTCCAGCGTCGGCGCGTCGAGCGGCGCACCGTGCGCCGCGGGAGCGGCCTGCAGCTCCTGGAAGACGACGAGGGACAGCTCGTCCGGATCGTGCTCGGTGGGGGGCAGTGGCCGGACGACGATGTTCAGCCGGTGCTGGACGCCCTCCGCCTCCACCACGACGTCCCGGTACGTGACCGGCTCGCCCTGCCGCGCCGCGTGGTGGAGGGCCGCCGCGAGCTCGGCCCTCAGCTCGCGCCGGACGAGGTGCAGCAGGTTCGTCCCGGGCGCGCCAGCCTGGGGCGGCAGGTAGCGGGACAGGTTGGTACCCCAGTAGAACCGGACCTCCCCGCGGGCGTCGACCACCACCGAAGGTGGCGCGTACTCCTCGAGCACGATGCTCCGCGAACGAGCGGCGGCGCTCCTCGCCCCGGCATCGCCTTGCCGGGTCGGCGGGGACAGCTCGAGGGCCATCGGGCGGCGCCCGGGGAGCGGGAGCGCCTGACGCCGTCCCGCCTCGCGCCGCCGGAACACGCGATCCGTCTTCTCCACGACCTCGAAGAGGTCGAGATCGCGGGCGTCGATCGTCTCGGCCTTGCCGAGGAGCAGGTATCCGCCCGGTCGGAGCGCGTAGTGGAGGAGCTCGATGACCCGCCGCTGGAGCGCCGGCTCGAGGTAGATGAGGAGGTTGCGGCAGGACGCGACGTCCAGCCGCGAGAACGGCGGAGCGTTGATGAGGTCGTGCTGCGCGAACATGCAGAGATCGCGCAATCTCCTCGTAATGGCGTACGAGGCGCCGCGCTTCGTGAAGAACCGCGCCAGCCGCTCCGGGCTCACCTGCCGCTCGACGATGCTCCCGTACTGGCCTCGTCGCGCCTCCGCGAGGGCCGAGGCGTCGATGTCCGTCGCGAAGATCTGGACCTTCGGCGGGTCGGGGTGCTTCTCCAGCTGCTCGCGAAACAGCATCGCGAGCGAGTAGACCTCCTCGCCCGAGGAGCAGCCCGGCACCCAGATCCTGACCCCGTCCGTTCGCCGCCGCTCGATGACGTCGGGGATCACGATCCGCTCGAGCGTCCGGAACGGTTCGCCGTCGCGGAAGAAGCTCGTGACGTTGATCGTCAGGTCCTCGGCGAGGCGCCGGGCCTCGTCTTCATCGCCGTCGAGGACCGTGGCGTACTCGGGACGTTCGCGATCCCGCTGGCGGCCATCCGCCGCAGCAGGCGGCGAAGGATCGTGCTCCGCTCGTACCGGGAGAAGTCGAGCCCCGTCGTCCGTGCGACCGCCTCGAGCACCCGACCGACGCCTTCTTCCTCGTCCCGTCCGCTCTCCGGGAGGTGGCGCCGCCGCACCGCGGCGAGCTGCACGAGCGCCGCCGGGATCTCTGCGGCGGGGAGGACCCGCTCCACCATCCCCGTCGCGATCGCCGCTGCGGGCATGCCCTCGTGCCGCGCGTCGGCGGGGACCTGGGCGAACGTGTTCCCCCCGTGCTTCTTCACCGCGACGGTGCCGAGGGCGCCGTCCGAGCCCGTCCCCGAGAGCACGATCGCGACTGCGTGCTCGTGCTGATCCTCGGCGAGCGAGGTCAGGAAGGCGTTCACCGGCAGGCTGTCCCCATCGGACTCGGTGGCGAGCTGCAGGGCGCCGCCCTCGACGCTCGGGCTCGTGCCCGGTGGGATGAGGTACACATGGTCGCGCTCGACGCACTGCCCGTCCGTCGCGATCTCGACGGGAACGCGGGTCGCCTGGGCGAGCGTCTCGGCCGAGAGGCTCTCGTCCCGTGGGGAGCGGTGCTGCACGATGACGTAGGCCAGCCCGCTGTCCGGCGGTATCCGCCGGAGCAACCGGTCGAGCGCCTCGAGATCGCCTGCCGAGGCGCCGATCCCCACGACGCGGAAACGGTCCGCCTCCCCGGCAGGCCACCCGGCTCCTTGCGCGTCGCGCGTCTGGGACGGTCTGGGCTCGCTGCAGGGCATGGGCACCTCCCCGCCATGAGGCGGTCGTGTGCCCGTGTAACAGCTTCCGGACGGCAGACCTGTCCACCGGCTCGGGAATGACAGGTTGCTTCACGCGCGGTACGGCGTGCGGCCGCACCGGTGCGACCGGGGGGCGCAGCGCCTCCTGGTCGACCCGAACGAACCGAGGTGCGCTCGCCTCACGTGGTCCGCTCCCCTGGGGTGACCCGCGGCGGTCCCGGTCACCTCGTCATCGGTCCAGCTGGGCCGAAGCGCGCGGATCGACGATGTCGCAGTCCTTGATCTTGTAGAGCACGGCCTTGTAGCTGATGTGCAGGCGCGCGGCGGCCTTGCGCTTGTTCCACCCGGTCCACGTCAGCGCCCTCAGGATGGCCTCGCGCTCGGCGATCTGCGCGGCACGCTTGCCGACCTCCTTGAGCGGCGCCTCGCAGGGGAGAGGAGGGCACTCCGCCGAACCCGCGAGCGGCGGCGCGGACGCCGAGGGGCGCGGCGGCGGCAGCTCGCCCAGCACCGTCGCGGGATCCTTCAGGACGACGAGGCGCCGGACGAGGTTCTCGAGCTCGCGCACGTTGCCCGGCCAGTCGTGGGCCTGGAACCGCTCCATCAGCTCGTCGGGAACGCGGTCGAGGCCGCCCTCGTACCGGTGCAGGTACTTCTCCACGAAGTGGAGCACCAGCGGGACGATGTCGTCCCTGCGCTCGCGCAGCGGCGGCACGCGGATGGTCACCACGTTGAGCCGGTAGTAGAGGTCCTCGCGGAACCGGCCGTTCGCGATCTCCGTCTCGAGATCGCGGTTCGTCGCCACGACGACGCGCGCGTCCACGCGCCGCGAGCGCGTGCCGCCGACGCGGTAGAACTCCTCGTCCTGCAGCACCTGAAGGAGCTTCGCCTGAAGGCGCGAGTCCATCTCGCCGATCTCGTCGAGGAAGATGGTGCCCTCGTGGGCCAGCTCGAACCTTCCAGGCTTGTCGGCGTGTGCTCCCGTGAACGCCCCCTTCTCGTGGCCGAAGAGCTCGCTCTCGAGGAGCTCGCCGGGGAGCGCCGCGCAGTTGATCTTCACGAACGGCCTCGCGACGCGGCGGCTCGCGGCGTGGATGCGCCGGGCGACCACGTCCTTTCCGACGCCGCTCTCGCCAGCGAGCAGCACCGGCACGTCCGTGTCGGCGACGCGCTGCACGAGCGCCCAGACTCGCTCCATGGCAGCCGAGACGGTGACGGGCCCGGCGCGGTCGGCCGGCGCGGCCGGTGTGGCCTCATCCGCCATGGCCGGCGGCGCCGGGCGCGGCGGGCGTCGCTCGAGCGCGCGGCGGAGCACGAGCTCGAGCTTCGCGGGCGCGAACGGCTTCTGCAGATAGTCGGCGGCGCCGAGCTTCATCGCCTTCACGACGCTCCCGGTCCCCGCGACGCCCGAGAGGACGACCACGGCTGCGCGGCCGTCCGCCTCGCGATGGCGACGCAGGACCTCGAACCCGTCCATGCCCGGCATGACGAGGTCGAGCAGCACCGCGTCCACGGCGTGCGAGCCCTGCAGCGCGCCGAGAGCCTCCGCGGCGCTCGCCGCGGCGCGGACGCCGTA
>JAHWYA010000042.1 GCA_020028115.1 Anaeromyxobacter sp. | reverse complement strand
GCTTCGGCGCGACGTTGCCGAGCGCGACGAGCACGACGTGCGCGGGGCGGCCGAGGGGTCTCACCTCCGCCCTCAGGTTCGCCGGCTTCGAGGCGGAGTTGGCTGAGGCGGAAGGATTCGAACCTTCATACGCGGATCCAAAGTCCGCAGTCCTGCCATTGGACGACGCCTCAGAACCGTTGCGACGCACGGGTGGGCTCCACGACGTGCGCTCCCCCGGGCGCGATCACTCCTGCGGGCCCCTCCGCCCGCGGTCATCCAAGGCTCTACCAGCGTACCAGGGCGCTCGCCCAAGTAAAGCCGGCCCCGAAGGCGCACAGCCCGACGAGATCCCCGCGCCGGACGTCGCGCGCCTCGACCGCCTCGGCGAGCGCGATGGGGATCGACGCCGCGGTGGTGTTGCCGTAGCGCTCGATGTTGTTGAAGACCTGGTCGTCGCGCAGCTCGAGCGACCGTTGCACCATCTGGGCGATGCGGAGGTTCGCCTGGTGCGGGACGACCACCTTCAGGTCCTTCGGCGAGAGGCCGTTCTGGTCGAGCGCCTCCCGGAGCACCTCCGGCATCCGCACGACCGCGTTCTTGAAGACCTTCTGGCCCTCCATCCGAGGGTAGATCGCGCCCGACTCGATCATCTCGGCGGTGACGCGCGGGTGGTACTTCGAGCCCGGGGCGTCGCAGGAGAGCTCGGCCGCGAACCGGCCGTCGGCGTGGAGGTGGCAAGAGAGGACGCCGCGCCCGGGCTCGTCCGTCGCTTCGAGGAGCGCCGCGCCCGCTCCGTCGCCGAAGATCACGGCGACGTCGCGCCCGCGCGTCGACACGTCGAGCCCGGTCGAGTGGATCTCCGAGCCGACGAGGAGGATCCGCCGGTACATCCCGATCCGGATCCAGGCGTCCGCCACCGCGAGCCCGTAGAGGAACCCCGAGCACTGGTTCCGGACGTCGAGCGCGGGGACGCCCGGGATCCCGAGCTTCGCGTTGAGGTAGCAGCCGTCGCCCGGCATCATGTGGTCCGGGGAGAGCGAGGCGTAGACGATCGCCTCGATGTCCTTCGCCTGCCAGCCGGCCGTCGCGAGCGCCTTCCGGGTCGCCTCGAGCGCGAGGTCCGAGTTCTCGGTCCCCTCGCGGACCCAGCGCCGCTCCCGGATCCCGGTCCGCTCCCGGATCCACGCGTCGGTGGTCTCCATCCGAGTGGTGAGCTCCTCGTTCGTGACGAGGCGGTCCGGGACGTGGAACCCGACGGCGGCGAAGGCGGTGCGTGGCATGGCTGCGGTCGTCCTTGGACTAGACGTCGAGGTTCTGGACGTCGAGCGCGTGCTTCTCGATGAACTCGCGGCGCGGCTCGACCGCGTCGCCCATGAGGATCGAGAAGACCTCGTCCGCCTCGACGGTGTCGTCCACGCGGACCTGGAGCATCGTGCGCCGCTCCGGGTCCATCGTCGTCTCCCAGAGCTGCTGCGGGTTCATCTCGCCGAGGCCCTTGTACCGCTGGATGTTCTGGCCCTGCGCGGCGGTCCGCTTGAGCGCCTCGACGGCGGCGAACACGTCGTCGACCTCCTCCTCGCCGTCGCCCTTCTCGATCCGGTACGGGCCCGGACCGATCTCGGCGAGCGCGGCGTAGAGCGCCGCGAGCTCGCCCCACTCCGGGCCGGACAGGTAGTCGAAGTCGAGCCGCGTGTCGCGGGGCGCCCCCGCCACGGTCGTCTGGTACACGAGGGCGTCGCACCCGTGCTCCTCGTCGCGCTCGATCTTCGCGAAGCGGACCTCGAGCTCGGGGTGGAGCTTCTGCGCCTTCTCGAAGATGGCCTGGACCTGCTCCTTCACCGCCTCGTGCCGCTTGAGGAGCGCGAGGTCGAGGTCGCCGAGCTGGACCGCCGCGTCGACGACCCGGCTGTCGCGCCGCCGGTCCACCCGGGAGAGGATCCCGCGGTACGCGAGGGCGCACTCGGCGAGCCGCTTCAGGTCCGGGCCCTCGATGACGACGTCGCCGGCGACGAGCTTCGCCTTCTCGGTCGCGATGGTGAGCAGGTACTCGTCGAGCGCCGCCTGGTCCTTGAGGTAGTGCTCCTTCTTTCCCTTCTGGACGCGGTAGAGCGGCGGCTGCGCGATGTAGAGGTACCCGCGCTCCACGACCTGCGGCATCTGCCGGAAGAAGAAGGTGAGGAGCAGGGTGCGGATGTGGCTCCCGTCCACGTCCGCGTCGGTCATGATGACGACCTTGTGGTAGCGGATCTTGTCGACCGAGAACTCCTCGGGGCCGATCCCGGTCCCGAGGGCGGTGATCATCGTCGCGATCTCGACCGACGAGAGCATCTTGTCGAAGCGGGCCTTCTCGACGTTCAGGATCTTTCCGCGCAGCGGCAGGATCGCCTGCACGCGCCGGTCGCGCCCCTGCTTCGCCGAGCCGCCGGCGGAGTCGCCCTCGACGAGGTAGAGCTCGGACTCCTTCGGGTCCCGCGTCTGGCAGTCGGCGAGCTTCCCCGGCAGCGACGCGCCGTCGAGCGCCCCCTTGCGGCGCACCGTCTCGCGCGCCTTCCGCGCCGCGATGCGCGCGCGCGCCGCGTCCGCCACCTTGGCGGCGATCCGCTTCGCGACGTTCGGGTTCTCCTGGAGGAACGCGCCGAGCTTGTCGTTCAGCATCGTCTCGACGATCGACTTCGCCTCGGTGTTCGAGAGCTTCGTCTTCGTCTGCCCCTCGAAGCTCGCGCCCGGGAGGCGCATCGACACGACCGCGGCGAGCCCCTCGCGCATGTCGTCGCCGGTCGGGAGCTCCTCCTTCAGGTCCTTGAAGACGTTCGTCGCCTGGCCGTACGCGTTGATCGTCCGGGTGAGCGCGGCCTTGAAGCCGATGAGGTGGGTGCCGCCCTCGTGGTTGTGGATGTTGTTCGCGAAGGCGAAGACCTTCTCGTCGTAGCCGTCGTTCCACTGCAGCGCGATCTCGACGAGCGCGGTGCCGCGCTCCGTCTCGACCTCCTGCCGGAGCGCGATGGGCGTATCGAACAGCACCTGCCGCGCCTTGTTGAGGTACGCGACGAACTCGCGGATCCCGTCCTTGAACAGGAACTCGTGCTTCTTGCCGCTCCGCTCGTCCTCGATCGTGATCTTCAGGCCGGCGTTCAGGAACGCGAGCTCGCGCAGGCGCCCGGAGAGCGTCTCGAAGGAGAACTCGGTGATCTCGAAGATCGTCCCGTCGGGCTTGAAGGTCACCTTCGTGCCGCGCCGCTGGGTCTCCCCGACCGGCGTCACCTTCCCGGCGGGCTGGCCGCGCTCGTAGCGCTGCGCGAAGACCTTGCCCTCGCGGTAGACCTCGACCTTGAGCCACTCGGAGAGCGCGTTCACGCACGTCACGCCGACGCCGTGGAGGCCGCCCGAGACCTTGTAGGCGTTCGACTCGAACTTCCCGCCGGCGTGGAGCTTCGTCATCACGACGTCGAGGGTGTCCATCCCCTTCACCGTCGGGTGCGGACCGACCGGGATGCCCGAGCCGTTGTCGACGATGGTGATGGAGTTGTCGGCGTGGATCGAGACGTTGATCTCGTTCGCGCGCCCGGCCATCGCCTCGTCGACCGAGTTGTCGACGACCTCGTACACCAGGTGGTGGAGCCCGCGCTCGCCCACGTCGCCGATGTACATGTGCGGACGCTTGCGGACCGCCTCGAGCCCCTCGAGCACCTTGATCGCGTCGGTCCCGTACTCTTCCGCGCCGGTCGGGCGGGGGGCGGTCTTCTCGGCGGTTTCCAGGGGGATTTCCTCGCTCTTCTCGGAGGGTTCGGGCGCGTTGGGGGAACCTGGGTTCTAGCAGGCGCGCACGTCCGATTCAACGCCCGAGTGCGGAGAATAAATCCCGGAATTCACTCACGAAACGAGCGGCTGGACCGCCCCGTTTGCGACCTGGAAGAAGGCGCTGTCGGGGCCCGCCGCGGGCTCGAGGAGACGGCGGTCCGTGGAGGTCAGGAACACCTGCGCCGGCAGCGCCGCGAGATAGCCGAGGAGGTACCCGTTCTTGGCCGGATCGAGCTCCGACGAGACGTCGTCGAGGAGCAGGAGCGGCGGCCGGCCGAGCGCCGCCCGGAGGTTCTCGATCTCGGCGATCTTGAGCGCGAGGACGAGCGCCCGCTGCTGACCCTGGCTGCCGTAGAGGCGAGCCCCCCGGCCGTCCAGGGAGAGGACGAGGTCGTCCATGTGCGGGCCGGCGGAGGTGTAGCCCCGCTCGCGATCGCGGTGCAGCCGCTCCTCGAGCGCCGCCGCGAGCCGCGCCGCGAGCTCGTCCTCGCTCCCCTCCGCGCGCACGCCGGCGGCGGGCCGGTAGGCGAGGACGGCCGCCGGGGCGCCCGGCCCCGAGATCTCGGCGAAGGCGGCCGCGACGCGCGGCGCGAGCTCGGCGACGAGGGCCCGGCGGCGCACGAGCAGCCGCGCGCCGGCGCGGACGAGCGGGCCGCGGAACGAGGCGTCCACCTCGAGGGACGCGGTCCGGAGCGCGGCGTTGCGCGCGCGGAGCGCCCGCACGAAGTCGCGGGCCTCCCCGAGCACCGCCGGCCACCGGTTGAAGGCGGCGCGATCGAGGAAGCGGCGGCGTCCCTCCGGACCCGCCTTCACGAGGAGGAGGTCGTCCGGGGCGAAGCAGACGGCGGCGAGCCCGTCGAAGTACGTGTCGAGGCGCTCCTGGGGCTTCCCGTCGAGGAACGCGGTCCGGCCGCCCGCCTGGACCTCGACGGCGGCGCGGCGGAGGCCGCCCGGTCCGTCGAAGTCGGCCGCGACCTGCGCCCGCTCCTCGCCGAAGCGGACGAGCTCCGCGAGGCGCACCGCCCGCAGCGGCTTCAGCGTCGTGAGGAGGTAGATGGCCTCGAGGAGGTTCGTCTTCCCCTGGCCGTTCTCGCCGAGCAGGATCGTCGCGCGCGGCGACGGCGCGAGGTCCACCGCGGCGAGGTTGCGGAAGTCGCGGATGCTGAGCTGGACGAGGCGCATTGCGGCCGCTCGAGGCGGCGAGCCGCCTCAGATCCGCATCGGCATCACGACCGCCGTGAAGCCCTCATCCGCCTCGTCGGCGCCGCGGAGGACGCCCGGTGACAGATCGTCCGCGAGCTCGAAGGCGACGTCCTTCGACTGCATCACCGAGAGGACGTCGAGGATGTAGCGCGCGTTGAAGCCGATCTTGAGCGGCTCGCCCTCGTACTCGACCGGGACCTCCTCCTTCGCCTCCCCGAGGTCCGGGTTCTGCGAGCTGACCCGGAGCGTCCCCTTCGAGAGCTCGAGCTTCACCGCGTGCGCCTTGTCGGTCGAGAGGAGCGACACGCGCCGCAGCGTCTCCTGGAGGCGGTCGCGGCCGAGCTTCACCGAGCGGTCGCCGGCCTTCGGGATCACCTGCCGGTAGTCCGGGAAGAGCCCCTCGATGAGCCGCATCGAGAGCGTCACGCCCGGACGCCGGACGATGGCCGAGTTCTCAACGAAGCCGAGCTTCGTCTCCCCGGCCTCGGCCGACTCCGCGGCCTCGGCGAGGAGCTTGCGGAGCTCCTGGAGCCCCTTCTTCGGGAGGATGACGCCGCGCTTCAAGCCGAAGGCCGCGCCGGCCTTCCGCTCGACGAGCGAGAGGCGGTGGCCGTCGGTGGCGACGAGGCGGAGCGTGTCGCCCGCCGGCTCGAAGTACACGCCGTTCAGGTTGTAGCGGGTCTCGTCGGTCGACACGGCGAAGAACGTCCGCTCGACCATGTCGAGGAGGAGCTTCGCGTCGATGTCGCCGAACGGGACCTTCTCGAAGCGCGGGAGCGCGGGGAAGTCCTCCGCCGGGAGGCCGACGATCCGGAACTCGGACGGCCCGCTCCGAAGCTCGAGGTAGTTGTTGTGGCCCTTCTTCAGGGTCACCTGCTGCTCGGGCATCGCCCGGACGATGTCGTAGAGGTGGCGGGCGGAGACGGCGAGCGCGCCCTCCTTCAGGACCTCGCAGCCCTCCGAGTGCTCGGACGAGACGGCGAGGTCGAGATCGGTCGCCGAGACGACGATCTGGTCCTTCTTCGCCTCGAGGAGGACGTGCGACAGGATCGGCATCGTGGACTTCTTCTCCACGATGCCCTGCGAGCGACCGAGGGCCTTGGAGAGCTCCGAGGTGGCGATCTTCAGTTCCATGGGGAGATCCTCTTCTTCTCTCTTATCAGTAGAAGCAGGGGACGAGGTGCTGTGGAAAAGCGGGCCCACTCCCCGGAACCCTTGGCGTTTTCCGCCTGGACAACCACCGGGATCCGTTCGGGTCGTCGTTGTGTAGCGCGGCCCGCGAAAACCTGTCAACAGCCGCCCACGCGGGATCCCCAGCGCGTCCGCTCCAACGTCCACAGGCTTTCCACGTGAAGCGGCTCGACCCGGATCACGTCCGAAGGCGCGAGTCCTCGGTGTTAGGGCGCCAGCTTCGCGACGAGCGCCTGGACGGCGGTGTGGACCGCGGGGTCCGTCTCCATGAGGCTCTTCACGCGGTCGATGGCGGCGATGACGGTCGTGTGGTCGCGCTTGTTGAACTTCTCGGCGATCGCCTGGAGCTTCTCCTCCGCCAGGATCCGGCAGAGGTACATGGCGACCTGGCGCGGCAGCGCGACCTTCTGCTCGCGGGAGCTCGACGTCAGCTTCGCGACGGTGAGGCCGTAGTGGGCCGCCACGACCTCCTGGATGCGCTCGATGGGCGGCCGGTACCCCTGCGGCGGGATGACGTCCGAGAGGACGTCGCGCGCGAGGGAGATCGTGATCGGCTGGGCCTTCAGCGACGCGAACGCGGCGAGCCGCATGAGGGCGCCCTCGAGGGCGCGGACGTTCGACCGGATGTGCGTCGCGAGGAGGTCGGTGACGTCGTCGGGCAGGTCGATGCGCTCGACCTCCGCCTTCTTCTTGAGGATGGCGGCGCGGGTCTCGAACTCGGGCGGCTCGATCTGGACGCGCATGCCCCACTCGAACCGCGAGCAGAGCCGGTCGTCGAGGCCCTTCAGATCCTTCGGAGGCCGGTCGCTCGAGAGGACGATCTGCACGTGATGGTCGTGCAGCTCGTTGAACGTGTGGAAGAACTCCTCGGCGGTCTTCTCCTTGCCGGCGAGGAACTGCACGTCGTCGACGATGAAGGCATCGCACTCGCGGTACTTGCGGCGGAACTCGTCGAGGGTGCCCTTCTTGATCGCGTCGACGAAGTCGTTCGTGTAGCGCTCCGACGAGACGATCGCGACGCGGCCACCGCCCTGCTTCTCGAGGATCGCGTGGGCGACGGCGTGGAGGAGGTGCGTCTTCCCGAGGCCGGAGTCGCCGTGGATGAAGAGCGGGTTCCAGGTCTTGCCCGGGTTCCCGGCGACGGCCTGGGTGGCGGCGAAGGCGAAGCGGTTCGACTCGCCGACGACGAAGGTGTCGAAGGTGTAGCGGGAGTTCGGGCGGACCTCGCGCGGGTCCGGCGCCTGCGACCCGGTGCGGTGCGCGTCCGGGCGAGGCACCGGGGTGAGGAGCGGCGCGGGGGTCGGCACGGCGCGCAGCGCCTCGTCGACGACGAACGAGAGGCGGAGCGCCCGTCCGGCGAGCCCCGGGAGGAACTCCTCGAAGAAGGGGCGGTAGTTGTCGTCGACGAAGTCGCGGTGGAAGTGATCCGGCGCGGCGACGACGAGGAGGTCGCTCTCGAGCGAGGCGGCGCGGAGCGGCGCGAAGAACTTGGCGTAGGTCTCGGGGCGCACCCGCGTGCGGAGATACGCGTCGATGCGGGACCAGAGTTCGCCGGGGCCCTTCGCGATCGCTGCTGCGTCCATGTTGCTTCCCCCGTCCGAAAAACGAAAATGCTCCCCCGGCCGCGAGCGCGTCGTGCGCCGCAGCCCCTGCTCCTTCGATCGGGCGACGAGGAGGCGGGGGAGCCCGTGTTGCGTGCGGCGGACGTTAGCCAAGGTCGCTCGCGGGGATCAAGGCTCTCGTGGTCGCGCGCGTAACGACGGGCTTTTCGGCATGACCGCGGGAGGGGTCCCTCGCGCGTGATCGCGCGAGCGGGGCAACCGGCCGGAAACCTTGACATCTCGCGACCGATCGGTGAGTTTGCCGCGCCATGAAGCGGACATATCAGCCGAAGAAGCAGCGCCGGAACCGGACGCACGGTTTCCGGAAGCGGATGCAGACCCCCGGTGGACGCAACGTCGTGAAGCGGCGGCGCGCCAAGGGGCGCAAGCGGCTCACGCCGTCGGCGCCGACGAAGTAACGTGGGGTGACGCTGCCCAAGGCGGCGCGGCTCCTGCGCCGCCGGGAGTTCCTGCAGATCCAGCAGCGGGGCCGGCGGGTCTACTCGGGCGAGGTGCTCGTGATCGCACTCGACTCGGGAAGGACGCGCCCGCGGATCGGGATCACGGTGTCCTCCAAGGTCGCGAACGCCGTCGGCCGGAACCGCGTGAAGCGGTGGGTGCGCGAGGCGTTCCGGGCCGCGCAGGCGGAGTTCCCGCCGGTGGACGTCGTCGTGGTGGCGCGCCGTGGCGCGCTGCTCCTCGGGCTCGAGGGCGTGCAGCGCGCGCTCCGCTCCGCCGCGGCCGTGCTCGCGGAGGGCCGCGCGTGATCCAGGCGTTCCTCATCCTGCTCGTGCGCGCCTACCGGCGCCTCGTCTCCCCGGCGCTCCCCGCGGCGTGCCGCTTCTACCCGAGCTGCTCCGCGTACGCGGAGGGCGCGCTCCGCCGCCATGGTGCGGCGAAGGGCGCGTGGCTCACCGCGCGGCGGCTCGTCCGCTGCCATCCGTTCCACCCCGGCGGCATCGACCAGGTGCCCTGAAGCGCTTCTCGCGAGGTCTCCCCCGTGGGTCCCGACAATCGCCGCATCCTCGTCGCCACCGTCGCCTCGGTCGCGATCCTCGTCCTCTGGCAGTACCTCTTCCCGTCGAAGCGGCAGGAGCCCGCGCCCGCGAAGCCCCCGGCCGCGCAGACCGCGCAGCCGCAGGCGCCCGCGCCCGGCGCGCCGCCTCCCGCGTCCGCCCCCGCGGTCCCGGCGCCGCCGCCGGACGCGCCGGAGGAGACGGCGAAGCTCGCCGGCCCCGGGTTCGAGGCGGTCCTCACGAGCCACGGCGGCGCGGTGAAGAGCCTCGTGCTCCAGGGGGCGA
>JAHWYA010000413.1 GCA_020028115.1 Anaeromyxobacter sp. | reverse complement strand
GTCGGCGGGTGCCGGGGCCGCGATCGCCGGGAGCGCCTCGGGCGAGGGGCCGTACTCCTCCGGCTTGTGCTTCACGAGGATCGCGGTCGCCTGGCGCGCGCAGTCGTTCACGACGCCGTAGTCGCGCGCCGCGTTCACCGCGAGAGCGAGGCCGTCGATGGCCTTCCCCTCGAGCGGCTCCGCCTGCTGCGAGAGGAGCGAGCGGTACTCCTCGACGAGCGAGGCGTCGCGCCGGATCTCCTTCGGGATGGGCGCGTCGTAGAGCGCCTGGGCGAACCGCTTGTAGGCGAGGCCGATCTTGTACAGGCCGCAGACCGCCGGCTCCGCCTGCTTGAGGTGCACGACCTGGCCGTAGGCCTCCTCGAGCTTCCTCAGCTTCTTCGCCTTCACCTCGAGCTGGCCCTTCAGGAACTTGGGCGCGACGTTGAGCGAGATCCGGTCGTACTCCGCGAACGCCGGGTCGAGGTCGTCGTAGAGCGCGCGCGCGACGAGGGCGAGGCCGCGCTCCTTCACCTTGTCCTTGTTGCGCTTCCAGTAGTCGAGCCCCTGCGATTGCGCGCGCCGCGCCATCGGGGCGTTGCCCATCCGCTCGAAGAGCTGCGCGAGCTGGGCCTGGAGGCCGAGCCACTCGTCGGGGTCCTTCGCGTACTTCCGCTGGTAGTCCTCGAGCTGCTTCAGCTGCTTCGCGGTCTGCCCCTGCTTCGCGTGGAGGTCCGCGAGGGAGAGGAAGATCCGCGGCGCGTCGAGGCCGTCCGGGAACGCGTCGAGGTAGGCCCTGCTCGCCGCCTCTGCCTTCGCCCACTGGCGCAGGCCGGCGCGGAACACGGCGGCGTTGATGATCCCGTCGGTCGCCTTCTTCTCGTCGTAGGCGCCGCCGGACCGCGGCTCCTCCCTGGCCTCCGCGGCCTTCCCCTTCTTCCCCTTGACCATCGCCTTCGCGACCTTCGCCGGCGCCCCCTTCCCGCCCTGCGAGGCGCGCCAGGCGGCGAAGTAGCGCTCGTACAGCTCGGCGGCGCGCTCGAACTCGGCGATCGCCTCGTACGCCTCCGCGTTGTCGTAGAGCGCGGCGGGGGCGAGCTCGTGGTCGGGGTACTTCTGGAGGACGAGGTTGCGGACCTCGACCGCCTTGTCGATGCGCCGGGCCTTCACGTAGTCGACCGACGCGTTGAAGAGCGCGGTCGGCGCGAGGCGCGACCCCGGCCAGTCGCGGACGAAGGCGAGGTACTCCTCGGCGGCGCCCTCGTGGTCCTTCGCGCGCTCCCGCTCCTCGATGACCTTGAACGCGCTCTCCTCGATGATCTTCGCGAGGTCCGCCTTGAGAGCGGGGTGGGCCTCGAGGAGCTTCGCGTTCGCGTAGAACCGCTTCGCCCACCCGTTCACGTTGCGCCAGTCGCCGAGCAGGTTGTAGGCGTCGAGCACGAGGTTCGTGGAGTAGCCGGCGAGCTCGTGCGACGGGTGGTCGAGGGCGATGCGCGTGAAGAGGTCGGTCGCCTCGGCGAAGGCGTTGTGCTGGTAGTAGAGGCGCGCGGCCTTGTAGGCGATCTCGACCAGCTTGTCGCCCTTCGGCTGCCACTTGAGGTAGCGCAGGCACGCGTCGAGGAGGCGCTGCCGCTGGGGGGCGACGGCGAGCCGCTTCCTCGGGTCGGCCGCGCCCGGCGCCTTCTTCTCGTCGTCGAGCTTCTTCGCCACGAGGTCCCAGGCGAAGACCGCGTTCTCGAGGGCGTCCTTGAAGAACTTGCCGGCCTTCGGCGGGGCCTCGCCCGGCTTCGGCTTCGCCTCGAGCGCCCTCACGTCCTGGACGACGACCCGCTCGTACTCCGCGCCTGCGCCCTCGAAGTCGGCGAGGGCGTAGCGCAGCTCGGCGTGGAAGAACCGCATCTCGTAGGCGGTGGGCTCGTCCGGGAAGACGTCCAGGTAGTCGCGGTAGACGGCGGCGGCGTAGCCCGCCACGGGCTCGTCGCGCGTCTTCTTCCACTCGTTGTGATACTGCACCGCGAGGACGCGCAGCGTCTGCTCCGCGTCGCGGCGCGCCTCCCCGATCGCCTTCCTGCCCTTGTCGTCCTGGCCCGTGGCGGAGGCCTCGAGCTCGCGGAGCATCTTCACGAAGACGTGGGCCTGCTGGACGGTCGCCTCCTTCTTCCCCATGCGGCCGGCGCAGGTGACGATGCGCGACTGGAAGAAGGCGCACTCGGGGCTCCCCGCCCGCTCCTGGATGAGGCGCCGGTAGACCACGATCGCGTCGCGGTCCTTGCCCTCCTCGTAGAAGATCGCGGCGAGGGCCTTCAGCATCTCGACCCAGCCGGCGTCGCCGCCCACGCGCTTGAACTCGTCGGCGGCGCCCTCGGCCGAGCCGACGTGGCTGTAGGTGCGGACGTAGTCCTTCCGCGCCTCCTTCACGAGCGCGAGCTTGCGGTCGGCGGGGACGTTGGCGGTCGGCAGCTCGCCGAAGAAGACCACCGCGCGGAACAGGTCGAGCGCCTCGCTCCAGGAGGCGAGGTTGTAGTGGACCCACGCCTGCTTGTAGAGCGCGTACCCGTAGACCGTCGACTCCTGGTACTCGGCCGCCTGCTGGTAGGCGCCGAGGGCCTTGCGCAGGTTCTTGAGGCGCGCGTCGCCGGTCGACTTCTCGAACCAGTACTCCCCGACCGCCATCCACGCGTCCGGGACGAAGCGCGACTTCGGGAACCGCTCGATGAGCGCGCCGTAGGCCTTGATCGCGTCGGGGTCGTTCCGGTCGCGCTTCGAGAGGTTCTCCGCGAGGAAGTAGAGGACCTCGTCGAGGCGCGGGTACTTCGGGTAGCGCTTCAGGATCGCGCCGTAGAGGGCCACCGCCTGGTCGCGGTGCTTCTTCTGCTGGAGCTCGAGGTCCTTCTTCTCCGCCATCAGGCGGTCGATCTCGCGCGGATCGCCGCGCGTCCCGAGGGCGATGAGCCGGTCGTCCCGCCGGTTCGCCTCGAAGAAGAAGTACTGCGACTCCTCCCAGAGGAGCTCGGCCAGCCGGAAGTACCACTGCGGCGTGTCCTGGTCCGAGCCGCCGCCGAGCTCGATGAGCCGGCGCAGCGACGTGATCTCCTCGCGGCGCTTGTCCGAGACCTGGACCTCGACCGCCTTGCGGAAGACCTCGAAGTTCAGGGCGGGGCCGCCCGGCTCCTTCTTCGCCGGCTTCTTCGCCTCGAGGGTCCCGCCGAGGGCGGCGTCGGGCGCGACGGAGCGCTTCTCGCCGAGATCGGCCTCGTGGCCGCCGCGCTCCGCGGGGGCGGCGCGGGCGGCCGCTGCCGCGGCGAGCGCCAGG
>JAHWYA010000412.1 GCA_020028115.1 Anaeromyxobacter sp. | reverse complement strand
CGCGCCCGGCGACGCCGCACGCCGCGGCGTTCGCGGCGATGACCTCCGCCGCCTCGCGGTCGGCCTCGACGCACACCGCGCGCGCGCACCCGCGGGAGAGCGCCTCGAGCGCCAGCGCGCCGGTGCCCGCGTAGAGATCGAGGACCTCGCCGCCGTCGAAGAACTGCCCGAGCACGTTGAACACCGCGCCCCGGACCTTGTCGCTCGTCGGCCGCGTCCGCGTGCCGCGCGGCGCCGCGAGCCTCCGGCCGCGCGCCGCCCCCGCGATGATCCGGGTCACCCGTCCACCAGCCTCCGCTCGAGGGCCCGGACGACCTCGGCCGCGCCGCCGCGCCCGCCGAGCCGCTCGACGAGGTCGAGCACGTCGACGTACGCCCGCGCCTCGAGGCGGTCGGACGCGTCGGCGGACAGCTCCGCCGCCGCGCGCTCGAGCGGGCTCGCGCGCGACGCGCCGTCGTCCTCGACGAGCTCCACCGGGATGAGCCCGACCGCGCGCGCCGCCGCGGCGCCGCCGTCGTCGCACGCCTTCACCGGGGACGCGCGGAGGAGCTCGAGCAGCCGCGGGGTGACCGGGCCGTGGCGCATGAGCGGCACGCCCTCGAGGGCCTGCGAGAGCCGCGCGAGCGCCGCCGCCTGCACCCGCGCCTCGCCCTCGTCGGCCGGGGCCGGGCAGCGCACGCCCGCGAGATCCGGGGCGGCCCCGGCGCGCGCCATGTCCTCGAAGAGCGCCGCCGCCCGCGCCCCCGCCTGCGCGCCCTCGCCGAGCGGGACCACGATCTCGACGCTGAGCCCGCGATCGAGGCCGGCCCGGGCGACCTCCCCGGCGACGCGTCCCCGCTCGCCGGCGGCGACGGCGCCGACGTCGATCGCGAGGTGGGTGAGCCCGTCGTCCACGAGCCGCCAGGCGTCCGCGACCGCCCGCTCGATCTGCGTCCCGCCCTCCCCCTCCACGACGACGTCGCCCGCGAGGAAGAACGGCAGGCCGGCCGCGATCTCGTCCGCCGCGCACGTCACGGCGTCGAACCAGGGGCGCGACGGGACCCCCTCCGGCAGCGCGAGCCCGACGACCGCGTTCAGCTCCTTCGCGGCGACGAGGGCGCCACGGGCGACCGCCGCGATGGGCGCGCGCACGAGCGGGAGCACGAGGCCCGCGTCCCCCGCGGCCGCGAGGAGCTCGCGGAGCGACAGCGGGCACGCGCCGCTCCGGTGCGGGAGCCGGCCGACCACCGTCGCGGGGCGAAACGCGAGGGCGCGCGTGAGCACCCCCCGGGTATAGCACCGCTCGGGCGGGGGCGCGCGGCGCGCGCGCCGGTCAGTGCGTGTGCACGTCGTCGACGTGCGCGTAGTCCGCGGACTCGATCTGCAGCGTCGTGTGGTCGATCCCGAAGCCGCGCCGGAGCCCGCCCTTCACGACGGTGAGGATCTCGTCGTTCCGGCCGACCGCGTCGACGTGGACCACGACGTGCGCCGACAGCGCGTAGAGCCCGGACGAGATGGTCCAGATGTGCAGGTCGTGGACCGCGACCACTCCGTCCGCCGACTCCATCTGGCGGGTCACGGCGGCGAGGTCGAGGTGCTTCGGCACCGCCTCCATGAGGATGTCGGTGATCTCGAGCACGAGCCGGAGCGCGCCCCACAGGATGAGCGCGGCGATCGCGAGCGACAGCACCGGGTCGAGCCACCAGAGGTCCGGGCGCAGCGCCATCGTCGCGGCGCCCGCGAGGATGGCGACGGACGAGACCGTGTCGGCGAGGACGTGCAGGAACGCGGAGCGGGCGTTGAGCCCGTGCTCGTGCTTCAGGAACCAGAGGATCGCGAGGTTCGCGGCGAGGCCGACGGCGGCGATGACCGCCATGACGCGAAGATCGATCGGGTGGCCGGGCGTCGAGAGCCGATCGATCGCCTCCCACCCGATCCAGACCGACAGGACGAGGATCGCGCCGACGTTGAGCTGGGCGGCGAGCACCTCGGCGCGGCGGTAGCCGAAGGTCCGCTTGTCGTCGGCGGGGCGCGTCGCGAGGTAGGCGGCGACGAGGGCGAGGCCGAGGGCGCCCGCGTCGGTGAGCATGTGGCCGGCGTCGGAGAGGAGCGACAGCGACCCCGAGACGACGCCGCCCACCGCCTCGGCGACCATGACCGCCGCGGTGAGGGCCAGGGACCAGCCGAGACGCCGGACGCTCGCGCCGGCGCCGTGCGCCCCGCGCTGGTGCTGCGCGTCGTGCTCGTGCCCGTGCGGGCCCGAGTGGGACGGATCGTGGACGTGTCCGTGGCGGCCGTGCGGGTGGCCGTGCGACATTCCTCTTGAACCTCCAGGGCGCTCATCCTACTCCGAGGACCGGACCCGGGCACGCCGGTATGACTTCCGAACCGAACTTCGCCACCGCCGCCGACGGCGCCCGCGTCGCCTGGACGAGCCGCGGCCGCGGATCCCCGGCCGTCCTGCTCGCGGACGGGATCGGGTGCGCGGGCTACATCTGGCGGCGGCTCGCGCCGGAGCTCGCGAGGACGCACCGCGTGCTCCACTTCAACTACCGCGGCCACGGGCGGAGCGATCCGCCGCGGGACCTCGCCGACGCGACCGTCGAGGCGTGCGTCGACGACCTCCTCGCGGTCCTCGACGCGGCCGGCGAGGAGCGCGCCGTGCTCGCCGGCCACTCGATGGGCGTGCAGATCGTGCTCGAGGCGCACCGCCGGGCGCCCGGGCGGGTCGCCGGCCTCGTCCTCATCTGCGGCGCGCCCGGCCGGCTCCTCGACACCTTCCACGACTCGCGGGTGCTGAAGACCGTGTTCCCCCTCGCGCGCGCGTTCTTCGACAGGTGGCCCGCCGTCGCCGCGGCGGGCTTCCGCGCCGTGGTGAAGAGCGAGGTCGCGATGGAGTACGCCCTCGCCTTCGAGGTGAACCGCGCCCTCGTGAACCGCGAGGACCTCGAGCGCTACTTCGACGACCTCTCGCAGGTGTCCTCGCCGGTGTTCGTGCGCCTGCTCGAGTCGGCGGCGGCCCACGACGCCTCCGGGCACCTCGCGGACATCCGCGTCCCCACGCTCGTCGTGGCGGGCGAGCGCGACGGCTTCACCCCGATGCGGCTCTCCGTGGGGATGCACGAGGCGATCGCGGAGAGCGAGCTGCTCGTCCTGCCCGGCGGCACGCACGTGGCGCCGGTGGAGCACCCGGCCGTCCTCGCCGCGCGGGTGTGGGAGTTCCTCGCGGCGCGCTGCCCGGCGAAGGCCCCCCGCGCGAAGCGCGCGGCCCGGGTCCAGCCGGCGCGCGGGACGAAGCGCCCGAACGGCGCCCGGCCCGGCCG
>JAHWYA010000411.1 GCA_020028115.1 Anaeromyxobacter sp. | reverse complement strand
GGGGGCGCTCCGCGACCTCGTCGAGCGGGAGCCCCGCGCGTCGGTGGCGGTCGTCGCCCACGCGCCGGAGGTGGCGCGCTCGCTCCACCGCCTCCTCGAGGACCTCCCCGAGGCGCGCCTCGCGCTCGACGGGCGGTTCACGTTCCGGCCCGGCGTGGACCTCACCGACGTCGCGAGCGTGAAGGGGCTCGAGTTCGACTACGTCGTCGTCCCCGACGCCTCGGCGCGGGCGTACCCGGACGATCCGGACGCGCGCCGGAGGCTCCACGTCGCCGTGACGCGCGCCGCCCACCAGCTCTGGATCGCCGCCCCCGGCACCCCGTCGCCCCTCCTCGCCGGGCTCGCGCCCGTGTGACGGTGGGTCACGCGTCGTCCCTCGCGGGGCGCTGCGTGCCGCAGGGCGAGCGCCCGGAGCGGGGGCCCGCTACATTCAGCGCCGTTCCGGACGGCAACGAGGCTACGCAACCGACACCGCACCACGCGGAGGGAGGCACACATGGCGCAGGTGACGCTGAAGGGGAACCCCATCCACACGAACGGCGAGCTGCCGGCGGTCGGCGCGAAGGCGCCCGACTTCAAGCTCACGGGCGGCGATCTGAAGGACGTCTCGCTCGCGGACTACAAGGGCAAGAAGAAGATCCTGAACATCGTCCCGAGCCTCGACACGCCGACCTGCGCGACGTCGACGCGCAAGTTCAACCAGTCTGCGGGGCAGCTGCCGAACACGGTCGTCCTCGTCGTCTCGGCGGACCTGCCCTTCGCCGCGAAGCGGTTCTGCACGACCGAGGGGCTCCAGAACGTGATCCCGCTCTCGCTCATGCGCGACAAGAACTTCGCGAAGGACTACGGCGTCCTCATCCAGGACGGCGGCCTCGCCGGCGTCTGCGCGCGCGCGGTCGTCGTGATCGACGAGAAGGACCAGGTCGTGTACCGGCAGCTCGTGCCGGAGATCGGGCAGGAGCCCGACTACGAAAAGGCGCTCGCGGCCGCCAGGTAGCGCGACCCAGGTCGCACCCGAGCTGGGGAGCCATGATCGCGGGACGGAACGCCGCGCCCTGCGACATGGTGTTCCTACTTACGGTGGGGGACACTCCAGGGCGTCTTGGGCCCCGCGAGCCAGCACCGCTCGATCCACGTCTACGCGGGCGCCGCCGCGATCGCCTGGACCGCGGTGGCGCTCCTCTCCTTCGTGCTGTACGCGCGCCTCGCGCACCAGGGCGTCCTCGCGCTCGCGGCGGCCCAGGCCCGCGCGTCGTTCCAGAAGGACCTCGCGTACCGTCGCTGGGTGACCGCCCGCGGCGGCGTCTACGTCCCGGTGAGCGAGCGGTCGCCGCCGAACCCGCACCTCCACGCGATCGAGCGGGACATCACGACGCCGAGCGGCCGCCAGCTCACGCTCGTGAACCCGGCGTACATGACGCGCCAGGTGCTCGAGGACGAGCGCGCGAGAGGCGGATCGCCAGGGCGGATCACGAGCGATGCGCCGATGCGGCCGGAGAACGCGCCGGACGAGTGGGAGTCGCGGGCCATCGTGAAGCTCCGTTCAGGCGCGACGGAGGTCGTCGAGGAGGTCGACCGCGACCACCCCGTGCTCCGCTACATGGGGCGGCTGCTCGGGGAGGACCGCTGCGCCGGGTGCCACCCCGACGTCCGCCCCGGAGAGGTCCGCGGCGGGATCTCCACGCAGGTCGAGCTGCCGGAGTACTTCGCCGTCGCGGACGCGCAGATCGAGCAGGTGGGCGCGGCCCACGCGATCGTCTGGGCGCTCGGTCTGATCGGCATCTCGGGCGGCGCGGTCCGGGCGCGGCGCCGGGTGGGGGAGCGGGAGCGCGAGCGCGAGGCGCGCGACGCCCTCGAGCAGGAGCTCGCCCACGCGCGGCGCCTCGAGGCGCTCGGACGGCTCGCGGGCGGCGTCGCGCACGACCTCAACAACCTCCTCTCGCCCATCCTCGGGAACGCCGAGCTCGCGCTCGAGCGGTTGCCCCCCGGCGAGCTGCGGCAGGACCTCGAGGACATCCGCGAGGCGGCGGAGCGCGCCCGGCTCCTCACGCAGCAGCTCCTCGCCTTCGGGCGCAAGCAGGTCCTGTCGGTCGAGCCCATCGATCCGTCCGAGACGATCGAGGCGCTCGCCCCGATGCTGCGCCGCCTCGTGGGGGACGCGGTGGAGCTGCGGACGGAGCTCGCGGGCGGGCTGCCGGCGGTGCGCGCCGACCGTGCGCAGCTCGGGGCGGCGCTCCTCAACCTCGCCGCCAACGCGCGCGACGCGATGCCGGGCGGCGGGGTGCTCCGGTTCGCGACCGGGCTCGAGGAGGTGGGCGAGGAGCGCGCGGGCCGCGTCGGGATCGCGCCGGGGCCCCACGTCTCGATCACCGTCTCCGACACCGGACAGGGGATCGACGAGGCGACGAGGACCCGGCTCTTCGAGCCGTTCTTCACGACGAAGCCTGCGGGCAACGGGCTCGGCCTCGCGAGCGCGCACGGGACGGTCCGGCAGCTCGGCGGCGGGATCGAGGTGGAGAGCGTCAGCGGCGGCGGCGCGACGTTCCGCGTGCTCCTCCCGGCGGTCGCGGAGGCGCCCGCGGTGCGCGCCGCGCCGCCCGGCCCCGCGCCCCGGGGGACCGAGACCGTCCTCCTCGCCGAGGACGAGCCGTCGGTCCGGCGCTACGCCGCGTCCGTCCTCTCGGCGCTCGGGTACCACGTCCTCTCGGCCGAGGGGGGCGAGGAGGCCCTCCGTCTCGCCGGCCACCACGTCGGCGAGATCCACGCGCTGGTGTCGGACCTGAGGATGCCCCGGCTCGGCGGACCGGAGCTGCGGGAGCGGCTCGCCGCCCAGCGGCCCGGGATCGCGACGGTCTTCATGACGGGGTACGCGGGCGACTCGCTCGGGCCGGCGCGCGCCGCGCCGGACGGGACGATCGTGCTCCCGAAGCCGGTCACGCCGGCCGACCTCGCGGTGGCGGTGCGACGGGTGCTCGACGCGCGGGCGCGGGCGACGACCACGCCCGCGCCGGGCGATCAGCCGCCGAGCGCGGCGAGCCGCTCCTGCGCGGACTCCCACTCCGCGTAGCGGACCGCGAGCTCGTCCTTCGCCGCGCGCTGCCGGTCGATGAGGGGCTTCGCGCGGGCGAAGTCCTCGTAGAGCGCCGGGTCCCCGAGCGCCGCGGTGGTCTCCCGCTCCTCCGCCTCGAGGACCTCGATGCGCGCCTCGAGGCGCGCGATCTCGTCGCGGAGCGGCTTCTCCTGCCGGTAGCGGGCGTTCCGCGCCTCCGCCTCCGCGCGGCGGCGCTCCTTGTCGGTGGCGGGCGGGGCCGCGCCGT
>JAHWYA010000410.1 GCA_020028115.1 Anaeromyxobacter sp. | reverse complement strand
CCCCAGCGCCGCCGCGCGCCCCGCGGCGCGGCGCGGGCGGAAGGCGCCGGCGCGCGCGCGCCGCTAGGATCGGGGCATGCGCTTCCGCCACCACGTCTTCGTCTGCGAGAACCGGCGCCCGGACGACGATCCGCGCGGCTCGTGCGGCGCGAAGGGCAGCGAGACGATCCGCGCCGCGCTGAAGGAGGAGCTCGCGCGGCGCGGCCTCAAGAAGGTCGTCCGCGCGAACGTCGCCGGCTGCCTCGACGCGTGCGCCCTAGGGCCGACGATCGTCGTGTACCCCGAGGGCGTCTGGTACGGCCACGTCCGCCCCGAGGACGTCCCGGAGATCGTGGAGAGCCACCTCGTGAACGGCGTCCCGGTCGAACGGCTGCGGATCTTCCGCGAGTGAACCCGGGGCCGCCCGGCGGGCAGTCGCGGGGCGTCAGTTCACGAGCGGCCGCCGCCCGCGCAGCGCCGCGAGGACGCGCCGGACCTCGGCGCCGTCCGCGGCGGATCCGGCGCGCGCGAGGTAGGCCTCGAGGTCCCGCTCGGCCGGCGCGGCGACGCCGAGCCGCGCCGAGACGAGGCCGCGGTCCCGGAGCGCCTCGAGCTGCCCGGGCGCGAGCACGAGGATCCGGTCGAGGACCCAGTACGCGCGGACGTCGTCCCTGCGCTCGAGGTAGATCCGCTTCAGGTTGTGGAGCATGCGCGCGAGGATCTGGCGCGGCGCGACGCCCGCGAGGTGGCGCCGGTCGAGCTCGCGCCCGCCGGTGCGCGCGCGGTAGCGGGCGACGCACTCGTCCGCCGAGAGCATCTCCCCGCCGTTGAAGGCGTCGACGAAGACCTCGGCGCCGCCCGTGGAGACGTACTTCGCGAGGAAGTGGCCCGGGTAGCCGACGCCCTGGAGCGGCAGGCCGATCCGCCGCGCGACCTCCATGTAGAGGACGCAGAGCGTGATGGGCAGGCCGAGCCGCCGGTCGAGGACCTCGTTCAGGAACGAGTTCCGCGGGTCGTCGTACTCGGCCTCGTTGCCGCGGTACCCCTCCTCCTCGAAGAGCACCTTGCGGAGCGCGTGGAGCGAGGTGGCGGAGCCCCCCGTCGGCGCCTTCTTGCGGACCCGCTGCGCGAGCGCGTCGAGCCGGACGAGGTACTCCTCCGCCTCGAGCCGCGGGTACTCTTCCTCCGCGATGGCGAGCGCGGCCTCGTCGAGCGGGGCCGGATCGCGCTGGAGGAGCGAGACGAAGCGGGCGCGGGCCTTTCCCTCGAAGATCATGGCCTCACCGCACGAGGGCGGCGACGTCCTCGTGGTAGCGGCGCTCGTCGCGCGCGATGGCCGCGGCGAGGGCGCGGGTCTGGGGCGGGACGAGGCCGCCCGGCACGTCCGAGATCGCCTTCAGCATCCCGGCGAGGCGCGTCCACGCCTCCGCGAGCGCGCGCATCCGCGGCGCGAGGCCGAGCGCGGCGAGGCCCGGGACCCGCGCCTCCGCCTCCTCCAGGAACGCGGCGTAGAGCGCGCGGAAGTTCCCGCCGCCGGTCCCGCGCTTCTCGATGACCTGGTAGCCGTACCGGAAGCACCACGCGCGGTCCGCCTCGCCCGCCGCGCGCGAGGGCCACTCCGCGAGCTCCGCCGCGAATCGCTCCAGGGCGGAGACGCCGGCGACGCCGTCCACGTCGAGCAGGAACTCGCGGGCCTGCCGGCGGAGCGCGTCGCGGACCGCCTCGCCGATGGGACGCTCGGCCGCCGGGGCGTCGACCTCGAGCCAGGGACGGCCGGGGGCGCCGAAGGGCGGCGCGATGGACGCCCGGGCGCGCTCGAGGTCGTCCAGGGAGAGCTCCTCGAGCACCTCGCGGTCGCCGTCCGCCACGAGCGCCACGCCGCGCGCGGCGTCGTAGCCGGCGACGACGATGCGGTGGCCGCCGAAGCGGGTCCGGGTCTTCCAGTAGGGCAGCTCCGCGAGGTCGGTCGCGAGGATCGGGGCGAGCCCCCGGTCGACGGCCGCCCGGACGCCCTCCCAGGCGCGGGCCGGATCCTCCTCCGTGCGGACGCGAACGGGGGCGCCGAGCACGTCGCAGGCCGTCTCCTCGAGCCGCAGCGTGCGCCCGCAGAAGAGGTGGGACGGCGAGAACCCGGGGTGGACGAGGTAGTAGAACCCGAGCCCCGCGCCGAGCCCGAAGGCCATGGGCTCGGAGAGCGCGACGCCGCGGGCCCTGAGCGCGTCGGCGAGCGCCGTCGTGCCGCAGTGGACGCCCGGCCGGTGCTCGAACCCCGCGAGGATCACGGCGCGGAGTATAGCCGTGGGTCCGCGCAGGCGGGTGCTTCCGCCTCTTGACGCGGCCCCGGCGCCCCTCTAGATTCCCGCCCCGCCATTCCCCAGTAGCTCAGTTGGCAGAGCAGGTGACTGTTAATCACCGGGTCGCATGTTCGAGTCATGCCTGGGGAGCCATTCCGACGGGCGGTTCTGCGAGAGCGGGACCGCCCGTCTTCTTTGATGGGTTCGCTCACAGCGTAGGCCCGTAGAGTCAGGGGCGACGGACGGATCGAAGGAGCGCAAGGCGCGCACGGACCTGTCCGTGGGCTCGCTGCGCGCGGCACGGCGTCCCGCGTCGACTCCTACGCGCCGTTCCGCCCGGCGCGCCGGGTGAGCGCGGCGGCTACTGGCCCCCGGCCGGAGCAGGAGCCACGTTTCGTCGTCGGCAGGCGAGCGCGACGCGATGGACGCCTCGCGCTGCGCGTGCCGTCGATCGGGGGATCCACATGAGGAAGCTCGTCGTCGGCGTGCTGTGCGCGCTCGCAGTACTCTCGGCCGCGCAGGCGAAGGAGGACCGGGCGAAGCCGCCTGCCGCCTCGCGGAATCCGTCGCTGGACTCTGACCTCGAGGCGCAGCTCGCGCCTCTGCTCAGGCGCTTCGAGAGCGCCTGGAACGCCCACGACCCGAAGGCCATGGCCGCGGCGTTCGCGGACGACGCGGTGCTCATCAACCCGTCTGGCCGGGTCGCCCGGGGGCGGGACGAGATCCAGCGGCTGTTCGAGGACGAGCAGGTGCGCGGGGGGATGCGGAGCAGCCGGTTCAGCCACCGCGTGACCGACGTCCGGCAGATCGCGCCGGGCATCGCGTTCCTCGACTCCGAGATGACCATCACGGGCGCGCTCGCCCCCGACGGCCGCGCGCTCCCGGAGATGCAGGTGCACGGCGCGCTGGCGTTCGCGAACCAGGGCGGCACGTGGCGGGTGGTGGAGGGGCGGCCGTACGTGTTCGTGCCTCCCGGTGGACCGCCCGGCGTGGCCGGGACCGGGGCGCCCGGCGCGCAATCCGGCGCCGGCCCGCTGACCGGGA
>JAHWYA010000409.1 GCA_020028115.1 Anaeromyxobacter sp. | reverse complement strand
GGCGCCCCGCCGCGGAGTTGGCGTGGCCGATCCGCCCCGCGGCGTCGAGCGCGAGCGCCGCGTCCCCGAGCGCGTCGGGGATCGCCTCCGCGAGGAGCGCGACGTCCGGAGGCACCGACCGCCGGCGCACGACGCGCCGGCGCAGCGCCACGAACGCGGCGACCGCGGCGAGCAGCACGCCGAGCTCGACCGCACGCACGGCGAGGAAGGTGCCCACCCGCTTGCCGTCGAGGAAGCTGCTCTTATGGAAGAGGCATGGCACGCAACCACGCAGGTTGGAACCCGTCCGAGGGGCCCGAGGCAGCGCCGCAGCAGATCGTGCACCGCACCGGACACGTCTCGGGGGATGGAGACGACGATCGCCGCACCGGGCTGTGGGCGCCTTCGGAGGGTCCGGTGCGAGCAGATCCGGGAGGACCGGGGGGCGAGCCGGACGGGAAGACGATCCCGATTCCCGGGCGCACCGCGCTGAACGAGGACTGACGCCGTTCCGAGGCACCCAACCGCCCGCAAGGCAGCCGGTTTTTGGTTGATATGCTCCCGCCGCGCGGGTATCCCTCACGAACGGAGGAACGGCATGTCCGAGAAGGAGAAGAAGGGCGCTGCGGGAGCACAGGTGGCGCCCGCGATGGGCCCTCCCGGGCTCATCAACAAGGAGGACATCCCAGCGGTGCTGCCGATCCTCCCGCTGAGGAACTCGGTGTTCTTCCCGGGCGGCGTCCTCCCGCTCGCGGTGGGCCGCCAGAAGACCATCGCGCTCATCAAGGACGCGGTCCGGGACGAGCAGGTCATCGGGGTCGTCACCCAGCGCCGCGCCGAGGAGGAGGACCCCGGGGCCGCGGACCTGTACACGGTCGGGACCGTCGCGCGGGTGGTGAAGCTCCTCAAGATGGGCGAGGACAACTACTCGCTGGTCGTCCAGGGGCTCGCGCGCTTCAAGGTGCTCGAGCTCGTGCAGGAGTCGCCGTACCTCAAGGCGCGCGTCGAGCCGGTCGAGGACAAGACCTCGACGGACGACGTCGAGGTCGAGGCGCTCGCGATCAACCTGAAGAAGCTCGCCCGCGAGGTCATCGAGCTCATGCCCGAGCTCCCGGCGGCGGCGACCGAGCTCGTCGAGTCGATCACGCACCCCGGCCACCTCGCCGACCTCATCGCGGCGAACGTGGACGTGCCCATCGAGGAGAAGCAGCAGGTCCTCGAGACGATCGACCTCAAGGCCCGGATGAAGCTCGTGCTCGAGCTCCTCAACCGGAAGCGCGAGATCCTGAAGCTCTCGAACAAGATCGACTCCGCCGTGAAGGGCGAGATGTCGAAGACGCAGCGCGAGTACTACCTGCGCCAGCAGCTCAAGGCGATCAAGGAGGAGCTCGGCGAGCTCGGCGAGGAGGAGGAGGAGCTCGACGAGCTGGCGGAGCGGCTGAAGAAGGCGGGGCTCCCGCCCGAGGTGGACAAGGTCGCGCAGAAGGAGCTCAACCGGCTGAAGTCCATCCCGACCGCGTCGTCGGAGTACACCGTCGCGCGGACGTACCTCGACTGGATCGCCGACCTCCCCTGGTCGAAGCGCAGCGAAGACAACCTCGACATCGAGAACGCGCGCACGATCCTCGACTCGGACCACTACGGCCTGCAGCAGATCAAGAAGCGCATCCTCGAGTACCTCGCGGTCCGCAAGCTGAAGAACGACATGCGCGGGCCGATCCTGTGCTTCGTCGGACCCCCCGGCGTCGGCAAGACGTCGCTCGGCCAGTCGATCGCGCGCGCCATCGGCCGCAAGTTCGTGCGGCTCTCGCTCGGCGGCGTGCGCGACGAGGCCGAGATCCGCGGCCACCGGCGCACCTACGTCGGCGCCCTCCCCGGCCGGATCATCCAGTCGATGAAGAAGGCGGCGACGGTGAACCCCGTCATGATGCTCGACGAGGTCGACAAGATGTCGACCGATTTCCGCGGCGATCCGTCGGCGGCGCTCCTCGAGGTGCTCGATCCTGAGCAGAACTTCAGCTTCTCGGACCACTACCTCGATCTGCCCTACGACCTCTCGAAGGTCATGTTCATCGGGACCGCGAACCTCCTCGATCCGATCCCCGGCCCGCTCAAGGACCGCATGGAGATCCTGGAGCTCCCCGGGTACACCTTCGAGGAGAAGGTCCACATCGCGCAGAACCACCTCGTCCCGAAGCAGCTGCGCGAGCACGGGCTCTCGGCCGAGGCGGTGAGCCTCACCGAGAAGGCGCTCATCAAGATCATCATGGCGTACACGCGCGAGGCCGGCGTCCGGAACCTCGAGCGCCGGATCGCCGACGTCTGCCGCGCGATCGCGGTGGAGGTCGCGAGCGGGAAGGTGGCGGCGAACTCGAAGCGCCCCGTCGACGAGGCGGACCTCGACGGCATGCTCGGGCCGGAGAAGTTCTACAACGAGACCGCGGAGCGGACGGAGATCCCGGGCGTCGCGACCGGGCTCGCCTGGACCGCGGCGGGCGGCGACATCCTCTTCATCGAGGCGACCAAGATGGCCGGCAAGGGGTCCATGACCCTCACGGGCCAGCTCGGCGACGTGATGAAGGAGTCCGCGCAGGCGGCGCTCTCCTACCTCCGCTCGAAGTCCGACAACCTCGGCATCGCCACGAACTTCCTCGAGCGGACCGACATCCACATCCACTTCCCGGCGGGATCGATCCCGAAGGACGGACCGAGCGCGGGCGTCACGATCCTCACCGCCCTCGTGTCGCTCCTCACCGGCATCCGCGTCCGCTCGGACGTCGCGATGACCGGCGAGGTGACCCTCCGCGGCCTCGTGCTGCCGGTGGGCGGCATCAAGGAGAAGGTGCTCGCCGCGCACCGGGCCGGGATCAAGCGCGTCATCATCCCGGCGCGGAACGAGAAGGACCTCGTGGACGTCCCCTCGCAGGCGCGGAAGGAGCTCGAGTTCGTCTACGCCGGCCACATGGACGACGTCCTCAAGGCGGCGCTCGAGGAGAGCCCGCTCGGGCGCAAGCCGCCGCCCCCCGCGGCGGAGCCGGAGGGCGGCCTCCCGCCGGCGCCGAAGAAGCCGGGAGAGGTCCGCGTCTAGCGCGCCGCCCCGGCAGGCGGTCATGGGTCGCGCATCGACCGCGCTCCTCACCGGGACCCCCGGCGCCGTCCTCGAGGCGGTCGCCGGGGCGCTCGCGGCGGCCGGCCTCGCCACTCGGCACGTCCCCGTCGGCAGCGACGGCAGCCTGCGGCTCGAGAGCGCGCCGGGCGGTGCTGCCGCGGTCGTGCACGTCGGCCTGCGGACTCCGCGCGAGGCGGACGAGCAGGTCCGCGCGCTCGCCGAGGCGACCGCCGCGGGCGCCG